>JBJTWB010000101.1:0-3819 GCA_046081505.1 Bacteroidota bacterium
GTTGGAATCATTGATAGAAACGGCGGGTTAATCAATGAAAACGGATTCAGTTTCGAAGAAATTCGAGAGTTGTTTCTAACCAGAGAGGGAAACACCCTTGTTTCAAACGATTTAATTTCTTTCAATGAAATTAATGAGAGAATATGGACCATTCAGGCAGATATTTTCTTGCCTTGCGCTGCCTCAAGATTGGTAACACAAGAACAAGCTGAAAGCATGTTTAACGCGGGGGTTCGTGTTATCGCTTGCGGTGCAAATGTTCCATTTGCTGATTCACAAATTTTCTATGGGCCCATTTCTGAATGGTGCGACGAACGTTTCAGTGTGATTCCTGATTTCATTTCGAACTGCGGAATGGCAAGGGTTTTTGCCTACCTCATGAGCGAGGCCGATGTTAGTTTATCAGATGCGGCAATTTTCTCAGATACTTCCAAAACAATAAAAGAAGCTCTTAAATCAGTTCATCAAAGCGGAATTGATAAAACAAAAATCAACGCGAGAGCTTTTGAAATTGCTCTGAAAAAATTAATGTAATGAACGTATTTCTTCAAACACCTATACCCGAAGGGCTCACAGCTGAGAAATCATTAAACCTGGTTGAATTACTCATGAAAGGTGGGTGGGTCATGTACCCGCTTTTTGCGCTCTCCGTCTTGGTTATTATCATAGCCATTGAACGCATGTTGTATTTCGGTAAACAAGGAGTTTCGAACACTTCCGGGTTTCAAGAATTTTTGGAAAACATGACACACGGTAACCACGAACAAGCCATGCGTGTTTGTGAAGAGAACAACTCTGCATGGGCACGTATTTTTCAGTTCGCTACATTACGCAATAAATCAGCAGATGAAAAAGAAAAGTTGCAAGAGGCTGCTGCGAATGTTGAAGTAACTCGATTAGAAAAACGATTGAACGTACTATCCATGATTGCTTCCATTGCGCCTCTATTGGGTTTTATTGGAACCATTGCCGGAGTAATTGTCATATTCTTTGATATCTCAACCACCACAGACATAAGCATTGGAACCATTTCAGAGGGTCTGTATCAGAAAATGATTTCTTCCGCCACAGGACTTGTTGTTGGTATTTTGGCTTATTTATCACACCACTTATTGCAAAATGGAGTGGATAAATTTGTGGCTCAGATAGAAGAATTCGATTTGCAATTGAAAGCAAACACGAATAGAGAATGAGGATAAAGAGAAGACATAAAGAAGGCGCGCATGTGAATACACATGCATTGAATGATATCATGTTCTTTTTACTCTTATTCTTTCTCATACTTTCAACATTAGCCAACCCGAACGTAATTAAAGTGCTATTGCCTCATGCGGCAGAAACACAACAGAAAGAAGCGAAAAAATCACTTCAATTGGCTGTAGATGCAAACCGGAATTATTTTTTAGATGGTGATGCGGTCACATTGGAACAACTTAACGGAAGGTTAGAACTCATTGCCAAAGAATTTCCTGAGAGCTCGTGCTCCATTTCTATGGATCGATCTTTAAGCGTTCAAGATCTTGTAGATGTCATGCAAATTGGCGCTAAGAATGACATTCGCATGTTCTTAAAAACCACTCACAGCGAATAATAATAATGCTTATACTCTCAATTTTCATAGTCTCTTACGCATTCATTATTCTTGAACACAACATCAATATTGACAAAGCGGCGTCTGCGCTTGTTGGCGGGGTGTTGTGTTGGACCGCCCTCACCTTTCAACAGCCAACAGAAATTGTTGCACACTCACTTACTGAGCACGTTGTAGAGATTTCAAGCATTTTACTCTTTCTAATGGGGGCAATGACCATTGTAGAAATCATTGATGCACATCACGGCTTTGAAATAATCACCAATCAAATTTCAACTACGAGTAAAGTGAAGTTGCTTTGGATATTGGCATTTCTTGCTTTTTTCTTATCAGCCGCGCTTGACAATTTAACCACGGCCATTGTAATGGTGAGCTTGCTACGGAAAATCATTGCTGATCAAAAAACCAGATGGATTTTTGGAGGGGTAGTCATCATTGCTGCAAATGCCGGTGGAGCCTGGAGTCCAATAGGCGATGTAACAACCACCATGCTTTGGATTGGTGGGCAAATTACTTCTGGTCATACAATACAATCATTATTTTTACCAAGTTTCATTAGCCTTCTACTTCCATTAATTATTTTATCCTTTACACAAAAAGGAAGTATTCAACCTACGGAAGAAACACACTACTCCAATTTTCAACTTTCAAAAAAAACGCAATGGTCTGTCTTTATAACCGGAATGATTGGGCTTTTGTTTGTTCCTGTTTTTAAAACCATTACACATCTGCCTCCATTTATGGGCATGATGCTAAGCGTTGGTATTACATGGTTCATTATTGATTTAGTTCATGGTAGAAAAATTGGTGAAGAACGGGCTCAATTCAGTGCACTTTCGGCACTCAGAAAAATTGATCTGCCCTCAGTACTTTTCTTCCTAGGTATTTTACTTTCTGTTGGTGCTTTACAACAAGCTGGATTTTTACAAGAATTATCCATCTGGCTAAAAGACACCATTCAAAATGGATATGGCATCAATATAGCCATCGGATTCTTATCTGCGATTATAGATAATGTTCCTTTGGTAGCCGCAAGCAAAAGCATGTATCCAATTGTAGCGAATGGATCCACTGATGTTTGGTTAAGTCAATTTGTTCAAGACGGCACCTTCTGGCAATTCTTAGCCTATACAGCAGGAACCGGCGGCAGCATGCTAATCATAGGATCCGCCGCCGGTGTTGCCGTGATGGGTATTGAAAAAATTCCGTTTTCGTGGTATCTCAAAAACCTATCATGGCTCGCTGTAATCGGTTTCTTGACCGGTTGTGCCGTATTCATTCTATCTCATACGTAAGTATTTCTTTACCTCTCCGGTTTTAGTCACTCGGAAATAGCAACCATTTTCATTTGATTCACTTCGAATCATCTGTCCCAACATATTCGAATCGAATGTTACATTCGTTTCAAGCTCGAGACCATTATTTTTCTCTGAATAAACACAAGGATATATAAATATTTCTGATGGAGAAATGACTTGTGATCCAAAAACAACTTCTGTCTCTGTGATGAATTGAAATGAATTATTGAATGATTCATTTATAACTACGCTATTCTGTTCAAGTTCTTGATTGGTCAAACATAACCAGTATTTCAAAATGTCTAATTCTAAAGATTCGAGATTGCATTGATTCAAGTTGGAAAGCATGAACAACGCTTGATTCGTTAGGCCCAACGTTCGCAATGCTTTTATTTTTTCCAATTCCCAATAGAACTGGTGGTGGAACGATTGCACATCATATGACTCCGCACTAAAGTGATTTAATACGGCGAAGAATTTAGAGACCACCGGCTCAAAATCACTTTGATTATTCAAATAAATAATTTCATTGCGTTGTATCAACTCATCCAATAACCAACTCATAAAATGCATAGCTCCATGAATCTTAGGCAGCTCCTCGGATATTAATGAATCAAGGGATACTTGTAATAAAGCTTCACTCAATAGCTGCATGCATTGCTTACCCTGATAAACGGTATCAGAAGAGAAATAGAGATCTGAAACAATCGAAAAAACAGAGTCCAATGCAAGAGATAATCCATTCAACGTAACAATCAAATTCTTGTCTTTTAACTGATTCGATTTACCTATTGCAACTTGCCCAACACCAGCAGGACAACTTCCCGCAATATTTTCACCCAATGTAAAACCCAAATAACATGGTGCATTCGCAATGGTTGATGTAGCGCTAGATACTGAGAATCTATTGTAAACATCATTCTCAAAATA
>JBJTWB010000102.1:0-7107 GCA_046081505.1 Bacteroidota bacterium
TATCTCTTAAATCTATAAACTATGAAGCAATTTTCATTGAGCGGCTCTACCCGCGAGAGCGTAGGAAGACAAAATGCTTCGGAATTACGTCGCAACGAGCAAATTCCGGGTGTATTGTATGGTGGATCTGAAGTAGTACACTTCAGCATCACTGAAAAAGACATGGACAAAATTGCAGCGTCTTCAGATACGCTGGAATTGTTGTTGGACCTGAACGGTACCGTGAAGCATGCCATTATTCAAGACTTGCAACGTCACCCCGTTTCAGACAAAGTGGTACACATTGACTTATTGGAATTGATTCCTGGTAAGGCCATTAAATGTGCATTGCCTATACGTGTGACCGGTAACTCTGAAGGTGTTAAGGCAGGTGGACGTTTAGCAATCAACTACCGCAAAGTGCGTATTTTCGGTAAGCCTGAAGAACTTCCAAATGAAATTACATTGGACATTTCAGGTTTGAATATCGGTGATATGATTCGTGTGCGCGATATTCAAGTGACCGGTTGTAAAGTATTGGAAGCTGAAGCAGCAGCAGTTGTTGCAATTCAAGCTACACGTGCTTCTATTGCCGCAGAAAATGCAGCATCAGACGACAAAAAGAAGAAGTAATTCTTCCCAGAATAATAGAAGGGACATCTCAAACAAAGGTGTCCCTTTATTTTTGAAATAGAAATGAATCGCAGATCAACAAACAGACGTGCGGACGGAGCACCGCAGAGCCGACGGGAGTCGACGAACAAAAAATATGCTTCAAGAGACGATCGCAATCGCGACCGCAATGAGAATCGTGACCGCAATGAAAATCGCGATCGCAATGAGACTCCTAGAGATGGAAGTCGTAGACCTTCATCAGGAGGTCGAGGTGGATATTCAAGAGATACACGCAGTGAATCGGGCGACAGAGAGCGTAGACCTTCAACCGGGGGTCGTGGTGGAAATTCAAGAGATACACGCAGCGTATCGGGCGACAGAGAGCGCAGACCTTCATCAGGAGGTCGTGGTGGATATTCAAGAGATAAACGCAGTGAATCGGGCGATAGAGAGCGTCGTTCTTCAAATGATCGTGGATACAATAAAAATGATCGAGGCAATTCACGTGGATTTGAACGAAGGGAGCGAAGCGGAGATGCGTCGAATGAAGATAGGCCACGTAAGGAGAGATTAAATAAGGAGTTTGTTCCTGAAAAAGCTTACATCTCTCGCACAGAGAGACAGGGATTAATGCGATTGAATCGATTTTTAAGCAACGCTGGAATTGCCTCACGCAGAGAAGCAGATCAACTCATTGAGTTGGGATTGGTTACAGTGAATGGTCAAGTTGTGAAGGAATTGGGAACGAAAATAGATCCGAAGAATGATGTAGTGAAGTATGATGATCGCGTATTACGTCCGGAAAAAATGCGTTACATCTTACTTAACAAACCGAAGGGTTACTTGACTACCATGGAAGATCCACAAGATCGAAGAACTGTCATGGAATTGGTATCTGACGCTTGTGTGGAGCGCATTTATCCGGTGGGTAGATTGGATAGAGCTACAACAGGTTTATTGTTATTTACCAATGATGGTGAATTGGCCAAGAGACTGACACATCCGAAGCATGAGTTTCCAAAATTGTATCATGTGGAAACTGAGCAGAAAGTAAGAACGCAAGATTTAGATAAAATTAGAGAGGGGTTTGTTTTAGATGACGGTTTTATTCGTGCAGATGAGATAGAGTATGTAGATGTTGATGGCTCGAATACCAAGAAACAGGTTGGAATACGCATTCATAGTGGAAGGAATAGAATTGTGCGTAGAATATTTGAACACTTGGGTTATACGGTCATTAAATTGGATCGTGTCATGTTCGCTGGTTTAACGAAAAAGGATTTACCTCGAGGTAGATACAGACACCTTTCAGAACAGGAAGTAAATTTCTTAAATATGATTCGATGAGGGAAGCGGCACTTCGAATTTCACCTCAATTGGCAGAAGATTGGATGTTTCCTTTCTTTTTAGTTGTTGTGATTATTCTGGTGCTGGTGAACCGTGACGCAAATTTCATTCGGAATTTGTTTCGTGCTCTTTTTAGCAGAAGATATTTTAAAATGGAAGATCGAAGAGAGGGTAGCACGTGGATGCATGGCTTGCTCCTCTTGGCCTTTGTACTAGTAGGGGGCTTCGTTATGACGTTTTTCGTTTTGAATTATTATCCATTGCATATTTCTTGGTCGAAATTTGAAGTCTTCGCACTCTCTTGTGGGGTAGTGTTTTTACTTTTTGGTTTGCGCTGGTTGGTTACTTCCATGATTGGTTTAGCCATTGGCGGAGGAGACCAAATTTTGACAGACTATAATAAATTTTTGGGTATTTCTGCAAAGAGCGCTTCTGTTGCTGCATTTTTACCCATGCTTTGTGCGGCGTATTTGCCGCTTCAAATTGCACATTATTGGGTCATTGCTGGTTTAATAATTATGGTGTTGTTTGCCGCCACTTCCGTAATTCAAGGAATTTTGGGTGCATTGCAATCAGGAGTGCCATTTTTCTACATCTTTTTTTACCTTTGCACTTTCGAATTTTTACCGTTGGCTGTATTTGGAAAAGTTTTGGCGTATTCGGTGAATAATTTGGAGGTGATTGTATAGCGAAAAACATGGCAGAGAAGATTAAAACAATCTTGATTACGCAACAGGATCCTGGTTCCGACAAGAACCCGTATGTTGACCTTGCAAAGAAGTTTAAGTTAAAAATTGACTACAGACCTTTTGTCCATGTTGAAGGTGTAAACGCTCAAGATTTCAGACAGTCACGAATAGATTACGCAGAACATCCTTCGGTCTTGTTTACAAGCAGAAATGCTGTAGATCACTACTTCCGATTAGCCAAAGAATTGCGGGTAACTGTCTCTGATAATACGAAGTATTTTTGCCTAAGCGAAGCCATTGCGTTTTATCTTCAGAAGTATACCCAGTTTCGCAAGCGAAAAATATTTTATGGAAACGGAACTTTTGCGGAAATCATGGATTTCGTTAAAAAGCATAAATCAGAGCAATTCATGTTGCCTTGTTCAGACATGTTGAAGCAAAGCATTCCAGATGCATTAGATAAAGAAGGAATCAAATACAGCAAGGCCATCATGTACAAGACCGTTTGCAGTGATTTAAGTGATCTTGCAGATGTGAAATATGACATGTTAGTTTTCTTTTCTCCTTCAGATATAGAGTCTTTATTCAAGAACTTTCCGAAGTTCAAACAGAACACCACAAAAATTGCAGTGTTCGGACAAACCACCGCTCAAGCCGTTGAAAAAGCTCAGTTACGCATAGACGTTATGGCCCCAAGTACCAAGGCGCCTAGTATGAGTAAAGCCATTGAATTGTTCATTCAAGGCAAGTAATTTATTCTGTTTTCATATAACCGTTTTTTTAGGTCTTTCATGAATGCAACAACTTTGTTGCATGGTTTCAGAAGATGTATTTGCATTGGTTGTTTTATCTCAAATTAGGCACTTAGGTCCCATTCGCACCCGAAAGCTCATTGAGCGATTTGGGTCGCCGAATGATGTTATTCATACCACTATTGGGCAGTGGGGTATGGGTAAGCTAAGTCCGGCTGAAAATGATCTTGAATCATTCAAAAAAATGGCTTCTACACATTTAGAATGGTGTAACCGAATGGGAATTCGGGTCATAAGTTATCAGCATGAAGATTATCCACGTAGGTTGACTTATTTCGAGGATTCACCTTTGTATTTTTTAAGTAGGGGTTCTTTGATTGATTCGAATAGAACAATTGCCATTGTTGGAACACGTAGCCACACATCTTATGGTATTCAAATGGTATCGGAATTACTTGATGGCATACAACATTCGGGTTGCACAGTAATTAGTGGCTTGGCCTTGGGGATAGATACCTGTGCGCATCAAGGTGCTTTGGATAGAGGAATGAAAACTTGGGCGTGTTTGGCTCATGGTCATGAACACATTTATCCACCTCAGAATCGTGCTTTACTTCGAGAGATTGAGCGTAATGGTTGTGCACTTTCTGAGCACTTGCCTTTTGTTAAAGCTGAACGTGATTTTTTTCCATTGAGAAACCGCCTCATAGCTGCACTTTCAGATGTTATTTTGGTTGTGGAATCTGCGAATAAAGGAGGTGCTTTGGTCACTGCTCAGTTTGGAAATGATTATAACAAGGAGGTAGTAGCTGTACCAGGAAAGGTTGGCGATTTAAAGAGTGAAGGATGTAATGCTTTAATACGTCAGAATAAGGCAACGATTTATACTGGGGTAGGTGATCTGTTGAATTTGATGAATTGGAATTCAAATGCATCACATCAATTGGAATTACCGGTATTAGATGAACAAGAGCTTGAATTGTATCAGCATTTGTTGAAAGTCAAATCCATTCATGTCGATGATTTGAAAATGAGTGTGTGCCAAGACAATTTTTTCACCACATTGTTGCAATTGGAAATGAAGGGCATTGTGGTCTGGAAGCCAGGAAACCGGATAGCATTGGTTTGAACTTAGGCTGTTTGAGTTCGGCTAAATCGTTTTAAAAGCTGAGGAACAACAAGAATGCAGAATGTAGATCCTACTGTGAATGCGGTGATGAAAATTCCGAATACAGCTGAGGCATTGAGATCCATGGGGTAATATTCTACAATAGCACCTTCCATACGAACCAAACCAATGTTCTGTTGTAAGAGAGTAATAATGACACCGAGAATAGTGCCAACCAAAGCACCAATGAAGTTGATGAATATCCCTTCAAAAACGAATATATTTCGAATCATTTTTTTTGTGGCGCCCATGCTGTAAAGAACAAAAATATCTTGTTTTTTTTCAATGATAAGCAGTGTGAGAGAAGCGAGAATGTTGAAGCTAGCAATGATTAAGATAAAAACTAAAATGAGGTAAGTTGCCCATTTCTCTGAAGCGTTTGTTTTGTACACAATGGCATTTTTATCTTCTCTTGTTTGAATGTTGCATTGAGGTAATAAGGAGACCAGCTTTGTTTTTACTTCTTGCACATTGGCGTTTGGTGAAAGTTGAATTTCAATGGCCGAACACGCGTCTTGCAATTCAAACAATTCTTGCGCGAATTTGAAGGAAGTGAAGACATATTTTTTATCTAATTCAGCATTGGAAGAAAAAGTTCCGCTCACTTGAATATCAGCTTCATTGAAAGCATTTTCTTTGTGTGTGCTTAGTCTTTTTCCTACAATGGGCGCTTTCAATGAAAGAATAACTGGCTGATTCAAATCTATAGGAAATAGTAGTTCTCCTCGCACGCCAACCCCCACAACGAGGAATGAGTTGCTGTCTTTTTCTAAAATAAATTTGCCGGTGTAAAGTATACTATCGGTTTGAAGTGTTTTGACAAACTGTGGTTCAACACCCTTTAGTGTAGCGACTGTATTTTGATCACCGTAGTTCAACCAAACGTCATGTTCTATGACTTTTCCAACTTCACTAATTCCTTCAATTTGTTTCAACGAAGCATAGTCAATACTGGCATCTGATAAAAACGTTCCTTCCTTGGCAGTTATGGTTATAGGAGCATCGAAATTTGAGAAAATATCTTCAATGAGATTTTCCAATCCCGAAAATGCAGACATAACTAAAATCATTGCGGTGGCAACGAAAGCAACAACACCCAGAGAAATCGAAGAAATTACATTGATTATGTTTCTTGATTTCTTGGCGAAAAGGTAACGTCTAGCGAAGAAAAACGATACGTTCACGATTAAAGAGTTCCGCGTAATTCTTGTTCTCTCTCAATGGCTTCAAAGAGTGCTTTGAAATTTCCTTTACCGAAAGACTTGGCACCTTTTCTTTGAATGATTTCAAAAAACATGGTTGGACGATCTAACACTGGTTTTGTGAAAAGTTGAAGCAAATACCCTTCATCATCACGGTCAATGAGAATTCCAAGTTCTTTGAGTGGTTCAAGGTCTTCATCTATTTTTCCAACGCGGTCAAGCACTGTTTCGTAGTAGGAACTTGGAACATGTAAGAATTCTACACCATTATCGCGTAAGGCGGTGACTGTTTCAATGATGTTATCTGTTGCAACGGCAATGTGCTGAACACCGGCGCCATTGTAGAAATCAATATACTCTTCGATTTGACTTTTCTTTCTGCCTTCTGCGGGTTCATTAATTGGAAATTTTATGCGTCCGTTTCCGTTCGACATAACCTTACTCATGAGCGCAGTATACTCTGTTGAAATGTCTTTATCATCAAAGCTTACAAGCTGGGCAAAGCCCATAACCTTGGCGTAAAATTCAACCCATTTATTCATTTCGTTCCAACCCACGTTACCAACCATGTGATCAATGAATTTTAATCCTACTGATTTCGGTTTTAACGCTGGTGTCCAAGCTTTGTAGCCTGGCATAAATAGACCGTTGTAATTTTTTCTTTCTATGAAGTAGTGGAATGTTTCTCCATACGTTCGAATTCCAGAAAGCACAACTTCACCGTTTTCATCTGAGATGCGAATGGGGTCAAGGCAAGGCTCAGCGCCGCGTTCAACAGTTTGTTCAAAAGAGTACGTGGCATCATCTACCCATAAGGCTACAACTTTCACCCCGTCACCGTGCTTGTTGATGTGGGCGTTAATTGGCCCATCTGACTGCAGGGGCGATGTAAGCACCAAGCGTATTTTGTCTTGGACAAGCACATAGGAAACAGCATCTTTGCAACCGGTTTCTAGTCCGCGGTAAGCCAAGGGTTGAAAGCCCCAAGCGCTCATGTAGTAATGTGCGGCTTGTTTGGCATTTCCAACATACAATTCAACATAGTCTGTTCCTAAAAGAGGTAAAAAATCTTCAGCAGTTGGAACTACTTTTTCTAATTCGGGTGATGTGTTGTTTTGTGTCATAGTTTATAACCAAGAAGTGAGATAATCTTTTTCATTTAATTCCAAAGCAGTTTGTGTTATGCGCAGTGGTTTAAAAGTGTCAACCATAACGGCCAACTCTTGTGTTTCTTTCTGACCTATAGATCTTTCATACGCACCAGGGTGTGGGCCATGAGGTACACCGGCGGGATGCAATGAAATGAAGCCTTTTTCAACGTGATTTCTGCTCATGAAGTCTCCGTCTACGTAGTA
>JBJTWB010000103.1:0-4042 GCA_046081505.1 Bacteroidota bacterium
TTTCATGACGAATACTCGCCAATTCCGGAGACGCATCGTCTTTCACCTTCCACTTCGCATCGAAAATTTGCAGTATCGATTTTTCAATCGCATCGGAATACTTACAAGACTGTATTAATCCAAACAAATTCGAATACGCCGAAATCATTTCATTTGGCAATTGCTTCAAGGAGGCAATAACCTGACATGCCTGCAAAATGCGCATGAATCCCTCTTCAGGAAGAACAGCATCTCGAATGCGCAAGAGTTTCAAGTCTGATTCAAAATCTACAAATTGCAAGGCTGGAAATGCAAAATCGCCTGCACTCACTTGCACCAACTCTTGAGTAATATTCAAAGTCCAACGCCATTTTTCATTGTTGCGAATGGGCTCTAATTTTTCAAAACCAAATTTCGCATGCGGTTGCTGCGCGAAGTTCATTAACCTCTCACGAATCTCTGTGAACTCTAAATCAGCAATGAGCTGCTCCGAAAAATGATGCATGTTGTCAAAAATAACAATGCCATGTGTGAAAAGTTTTGAATTCAGGTGAATATTTCAATGGCAAGGGGTGAAATTTGTTTTCGAATGAAACGTTTCTTGAATTTTTTCGCAAATAAATACACGTTAACGTTAGCGTTGTTTGTTTTGTACAATCTGTTCTTGAACAGCATTGACATTCCGTTTATTATTTCATCGCGCTGGGAACTTCACAAACTTCGCGATCAAGCACAGCGCATTGAAGAAGAAAATAAATATGTGAAAACTGAATTGGAGGGCGTAAAAGCCAAAGGTTATACGCTTGAAAAAATTGCTCGCGAACAATACTTCATGAAAAGACCCAACGAAGATGTTTTCGTTTTCAAGGTAGCGAAGTAGCTCGAGGCCCCAATTCAACCACTTGCAAATTGGTTACTTTACCTGAAAGAATATCAAAGGTCATAAGTGTTCGAGTTTTATGAAACCCGTGAACACCTGCGGCACCTGGATTTAAATGAAGATTTCCAATTTTATCATTTCTTCCCGCTAAACAAATGTGCGAATGACCACAAACGAAAAGACCTGTCTTTTCCTCTAGAATGCGTTTTGAAATCCGAGACGGATATGCATTCGGTCTGCCTCCAATGTGTGTCATAAAAATACGCAGACCATTCACTTCAAAAAAGAGATCCTCATGCGTCCTTTGGCGAATCTCTGCTGAATCAATATTTCCAAAAACAATGCGTGTTGTTTTGCCCAAAGACTCAAGATCATCTAAAACGCCTTCACTACCTATATCTCCAGCATGCCATATTTCGTCGGCCTGTGCGCACCAATGCAGTATTTTTTCATCAATGTATGCATGGGTGTCGGAAAGTAAAACAATGCGCATTGTTCAAAATTAATTCGAACTTGTTGCGTTTGGTAAGAATGTTGAAAGAACTTCGAAACATGAACCTACGCACTCTCTTCATCTTGGTCCTTCTAGCGACCTCCAGCCTGGCTTTCGCGCAGCCCAATAAAACGTATACAATTAAGGATAAGCGAGCAATTAAAAAATATGAAGAGGCCCTTGCAGCCTACCAACAATACAATTATAGCATTTGCACGGTCATACTCAATGAAATATGCAATGAAAACAAAGACTTTGCTGAGGCCTTTTATCTTCTCGCTCAAGTATATGCTGAGCAAGGTCAAATGCAAGAAGCTATTGCCCCACTTGAAAAAGGGATTGCTTTGAATGAAGGCATTTTCCCCATGGGATATTTCATGTTGGGAGAATGCTACTTCGGTGTGGGAAATTATAAAAAAGCCGAAGAGTCCATTACGAAATACATACGCGCACCCAAGAGCAATCCTCAAGTGCATGAAAGAGCTACCTTAATTTTAGAAAGCGCCTATTTCGCTCAAGAATCCATGAAGTATCCGGTTCCTTTTAACCCCGTGAATTTGGGAGAAAAAGTGAACACAAAAAATGACGAATATTACCCCGCCATCTCTGCCGATGGCAAAACACTTTTGTATACCCGATTGGTTCCAACACCCGATGCATTCAAAGGAAAACAAGAAGATTTTTTCATTGCAGGTCGAAAGGAAAATACTGAAGTCATGACCAACTGGGAACAAGCAAGACCTGTAGCAGAAATCAATACCCTTCTCAATGAAGGAGCTCCAACGCTCTCTGCCGATGGACAAACCATAGTATTCACGGCTTGTGAATTATTCGGAGATTGGGGACCTAACAGAACCGGGATTGGAAGCTGTGATTTATTCTTCTCAATGAAAACGGCTCAAGGATGGAGCCAACCAGAAAATATGGGAGGTACCATAAACAGCGGCATCTGGGAGTCACAACCCAGCATGACCGCCGATGGCTCAACCATATATTTCGTAAGAGGTAAAAAAGTAAATGGAAATACCATTGAAAACCAAGATATTTATTACAGTCAAATCAACAGATATGGCGAGTGGAGCGCTCCGAAAAAAATTCCTGGAAAAGTAAACACCAAGGGAAGAGAGGAAAGTGTCTTCATTCATCCCGATGGTAAAACCCTTTATTTTTCTTCGAATGGACATCCGGGAATGGGCGGATTAGACATTTTTGTGAGCACCTTGAATGCCGATGGCAATTGGGGTACTCCACGAAATCTTGGTTATCCAATCAACACGCACGGCGATGAAAATTCCATACAAGTCACCACCGATGGAAAAATAGCACTCATTGCTTCAGACCGTGAAGGTGGATTCGGTGGATTGGATCTTTATGCTTTTGAGTTAACTGACATCAACAGGCCGCGATTTGTAACCTATGTGGAAGGATACGTCTATGACAGTAAGACCAATGCACCATTGCAAGCAAGTCTTCAGTTAACCAATCTCAACACGGGTGAGCTCGTTGCCGATGCCGTTTCAAACAAAAGTAGAAACGGATATTTCCTTGTGTGCCTTCCAACCGGTGAAGATTACGCATTGAATGTTTCAAATCCCAATTACCTCTTTTATTCTTCCAATTTCTCATTGAAGAATTACACCAGTCAAGAACCCTTTCGCAAAGATGCTCCGTTGAGTAAAATGGAAGCAGGTGCAGAAATCATTTTAGAAAATATCTTTTTCGCAAGCAATAGTTTTGCTCTTGAACCACAATCGTACGTTGAATTGAATAAATTGGTAGACCTACTTACTCGCAACACGCAACTTCGCATTCGTATTGAAGGACACACAGACAGCGATGGCGATGAGGATAAAAATTTAACCTTATCGAAAAACAGAGCTGCAAGTGTAAAAACGTATCTCGAAAGTAAAGGAATTGCAGCTGAACGATTAGAATCTGAAGGATTCGGAGAGACGAAACCCATTGCACCGAATGACAATTCGGTAAACAAGGCCAAAAATAGAAGAACAGCTTTTCGAGTGCTTCAATGAGATAAAGGAACCCACTCCCCTATTTTCGGAGTAAACAATTGAAGGTTTTTATTCTCCGACTGACTGTAGCTTTTTTTGACCTGATTGAGAGGTTCACATACAGGTTCATCTGATAAGTCAAAAGTACCGAAGTGCATGGGTATAAAAACCTTTGCACCCATCTCAGTTGCTGCTTTTAGCGCATCATTCGGAGAAATGTGATTTACATGCATAAACCATTCTGGTTGATACGCTCCAATTCCAATTAAAGCGTAATCGATTTGAAACAATTCTCCTACTTCTTTTAGATGTTCATTATACCCTGTATCGCCACTGAAGTAGATGGTTTTCCCATTGCATTGAATCAAGAATGCACCCCATAGATGATCATTGTAATCGAACAACCCACGTTTCGACCAATGCTGTGAAGGTAGAAAAGCTATTTTTAGTTGGTGATGATTAACCGTATACCATTGGTACCATCCCGCTTCTTCAATGTGTTTCAAACCGCTAAGACTTGAAATAAGCGAAGACATCGCCAAACCTGTTTTCACCTGCACTTGCGGAAAAGACCTTTTTATCTGCTGCAAGGTTTTCTTTGACAAATGATCGCGATGGTTGTGAGAAAGTAAGACATAATCCATCTGCGGCAAATCCTTTATTGCGAATGGGATGGAAGAA
>JBJTWB010000104.1:0-19529 GCA_046081505.1 Bacteroidota bacterium
TACATCTGTTGTTGCTACAGAAGACAATGGAATTCTCTTTGCGGGAGGCGCATTTTCTAGCAATGCACCGCTAACCGATCAGAACGGTCAGGGAGACATGTGGTTGGTAAAAATAGATGCTTTGGGAACTATCATTTGGTCGAATTGCTTCGGTTCCACAGCATATGATTCAGGGACAATAATCAGGAAAACACAAGATGGAAACTTCATTTTCATAGGTGGTTTTAATGTTGGAAATAATGAAATAACCGCTACAAGTCATGGCGCAACGGACGCTTTAGTTGTTAAAATGTCACCAGATGGAACCATTCTTTGGCAACAGGCATACGGGGGTTCACAAAATGATTTGGTTGAGGAAGTGATAGAATTACCCGACGGTTCATTGGTTGTTGCTGGTGACTCTCGGTCGTCGAATGGCGATTTAACTTCCACAAATGCTGGCTTAACCGATTTTTGGATTTTTCGAATTGATGCGAATGGAACATTGTTGTGGAGCAAAAATTATGGTAGCAACAACAGTGATTATGTTCGTGGACTCATTCAATTGAATGATGGAAATATTGCCTTTGTTGGAGAGACTCAAGGCGTTGTCAATGGCTTGCCTTTGTTGGGAACCAGTGATGTCTACATTGGGCTTCTGGATCTGGATGGCAATGTGTTGTTTGAAGATATTTGGGGTGGAAGTAATTTTGATTACGCTTCTGATGTCATTCTTGATACTGATGGTCAATTGCTGATTTCAGGTTACTCATGGTCGAATGACAATTCATTTTCAACGAACAACGGCTATACAGATGCTTACCTTTTGAAATATCAGATTCAACAAGAGTTTTGCAATGCTATTGATGATGATAATGATGGACAAGTAGACGAATTTATTGATTGGGATGGCGATGGATTAAATGCTTGCAACGGTGATTGCAATGAGAGTGATCCGCTTGTAAATGCGAACGCTGTTGAGATTTGTAATTTTGAAGATGAAAATTGCAATGGATCAATAGATGAAGGTATTCCTTCCATACCCTATTACGTAGACGCTGATTCTGACAATTTTGGATATGGCAACGCCATTGGGTTTTGTGCAGATCCAGGTGTTGGTTATGCAATTGTAGCTTTAGATTGCGATGATTCTAATCCGAATGTAAATCCAAATGAACTTGAGATTTTAGAAAATGGTATTGATGATGATTGCAATGCAGATACAGGAGATACAGGTGTTGATGTGATCAACAACGCTGTAATGGTTTATCCGAATCCTGTAAGCAGCGGAATGTTGAATATTCAATGCAATCAGTTACCGGATTCAGGAATTATGACAATTTCTGATTCGCAAGGAAGAATCATACGAAATGAATTCATTTATTCGTTACAGAGCGAAATTGAAACTGCAAGCTTGGCCACTGGATTGTATTTTTTCCAAATGAATCATGTGGTGGTTCGTGTGTACGTTAACAACAACGAATAGGTGAGGAATATACTGGCATTTGCATCTTTGTTATTTATACTTCAGGTTGCAAGTGCTCAGCCCAAAACCAAATTGCTTCTTCCCGGGGAAGCTTGTATTGTACTGGATACTCTAGTTGTTCGACCAACAAGTATTCACGCACTTAATTTGACCACCAATACAACAGTTGAATTTCAATTTCTATCGAACTCGAATTCATTCTTTCGTCTTTGCTGTTTTTCAGATACCCTTAGAATTTCATACGAAGTTTTTGACTTTGAAGTGAATTATCAGAAATACGATTGGAGTGCTACCAAACCCGATAAATTCACCTTTACAACTATACAGCCCAGAAGTAAAGAAAATTATACAGACCAAATTCAAAAGTTTGGATCCATTTCAAGATCCATTTCAGCTGGCAATCAGCAAAACATTGGAGCGCAATCTGCTTTAAACCTTCAGCTCAAAGGAAAACTAGCCAATAGATTTCAATTGGTAGCTTCAATCTCTGATAATCAACTTCCCATTCAAGCCTCTGGTACAACACAACAAGTTCAAGAAATTGATCAAGTTTTTATTCAATTGTCCGATGAAAAATCGAAGTGGATTGCAGGTGATTTTGCGCTTTCTACCCAAGCAAATTATTTCATGAAGTTCAATAAACGTGGGCTAGGACTCTATGTAAATTCCAATGAAACGTTTAATAAAAAAGAATTGAAAACAGAAACCTCGGTTTCTATTTCTAAAGGGAAATTTAATAGACTCGCTATTCAAGGTCTAGAAGGCGTGCAAGGGCCATATCGGTTGCAAGGTGCAAACGGAGAGCGTTTTGTAACCGTTCTGGCGGGAACAGAAGTTGTATACATAGATGGAAAAAAATTGATTCGCGGACTGGATCAAGATTATGCAATTGATTACAATACCGCTGAAATTGTATTCACATCAAAACAACGCATTACCAAAGACAAAAGAATTGTAGTGGAATTTCAATATGTAGATCGCCAGTATTTACGCCCGCTTATCACACAGCAAACCGAATATACATTCGGTAATGATGGAAAATTCTATTCGCAGTTTTTTCTTGAGTCCGATGTTAAGAACCAACCATTGTCTCAACCCCTGAACTTAACAGAAAGAGAAACACTTTATAATGCAGGCAATTCAATCACAAACACATTTATCACGGCAATAGATAGTTTGGGTTTTGATTCAAATCAGATTCGGTATGATTTGGTTGATTCACTGGGTATTGATTCCATATTGGTGTATTCAACCAATGCCTTGATTGCGCATTACTCGGCGGTTTTCACTTTTGTAGGTGTAGGCAATGGAAATTACATTGAAAGCGCAATTTCACCTTTTGGCAAAGTCTACAAATGGGTGGCTCCTGTTGGTGGAATACCTCAAGGAAGTTACGAACCAATTCGGAAATTAACACCGCCCAATAGACAACTCATGTGGGTTGTAGGTTTAACGAACGAACGTATTTTTAATCAGTGGAAGGCTAAGATTCGCACGGAGGCCGCATTCTCACAAAATGATTTGAATACGTTTTCATCTATAGGAAATCAAATAAACTTGGGTGGTGCTGGATTATTCGAAGGAAAACTCATAAACGATAAAGAGAATCGAAGCCATCAATGGGAATGGAAGGCAGAGTATTTGTCCTCACATTTTAAACGTATAGAACGATTCAGAGAAGTTGAATTTGAAAGAAATTGGAATTTGCTCACATTACCTGTATTGAATACAAGTCAATTGAATGCGCAATTGGGATATGGTTTTCAATCTAAAAAACATGGAAATATGCTTTTGCAATTGGGTGTTTTGGAATTGGGAAACGCATATCTTGGAAAAAAAGTAACCTACAAACAGCATGTTATTATTGCTAAACGAATGCATGTCATTGCAGACGCGTGGGCGCTTCAGACGCAGGGTGTGATAAAAAGTAAATTCTTACGTCAGAAGTTACATGTTTACCATGATGGAAAGAAAATAGTAACCGGTTTCAAAGACGAACAAGAATACAATAATGCAAACACAGGAACGAATGCTTACGCATTTTTTGATGGTGAATTGTACGTGCGTTCGCAGGACACTACATCGAGAATGATTAAATTTTTTGTTCGGAACAGAACCGATCAACGCATTCTGAATGATGCATTAACACCATTGGCTTCAGCATGGAATGGCGGCTTGGAGTTAAAGGGTAAAACAGCCAAAGGGACTCAAATCAACCTCATTTTGAATCAAAGAAATTTGCAAGTGTTAGATACCAGTTCTACCTTGATTCCATTGAATACAACTTTAGGTAGAATTGAGTTTAGAACGGCATCACAGAAGTTGATACAATTGAATTTGTTTTATGAGACAGGAAGCGGTTTGTCGCCCATTCAAGCCTATGTGTATGCCGAAGTGCCTTTGGGGCAGGGAGTTTATGTTTGGAATGATTACAATGAGAATGGTGTGAAGGAGTTGGAAGAATTTGAAGTCTCCGCTTTTAGTTATGAAGCAAATTACATTCGTATTCCAATTCAAACTACCGAGTATCAGAATGTCTTCACTTCAGGTTTAACTACGTCTTTGAATATTCAATTCTCAAATAAAAAAGTGTGGCGCAATGAAGGTTTTAAGAAATTCTTGCAACCTTGGTCTCTTTCATTGCAGAACCGATCGGAATCGAAAACGAATCAGTCTGAATATCGACTTTATCCTATTGCTGTAATGAATGATTCCATATGGTTAGGCTACACCAATGCTCAACGCGGTGGTATTTATTTCAATAGGGGTAATCCACGTTTTTCAGCGGATCTTATTTTCACGAGAAATGAAAATAAGAGTCAATTGTTATCTGGGTTTGAGAGCAAAGAAGATCGCAGCGGTCAATTGACTGCGCGCACAACCCTAAGATCATTTTGGAATTTGCTCTGCGCTGTTGATTACGGCAAAAAATTATCAGCGTCTAACTTTTTGTCCATTCGCAATTATACGTATTCTTTCACGACAATTAAACCGGCACTTATTTTTCAACCTACCGCTAAAAAACAATTTGGTTTGAATTCTGAATTTGGTTTAAAAAATGGTGGTAATGCCGAAGCTCGCTTCGAGTCTACTTCTCTTTCGATATCATCACTTATTCAATGGGAAATCAGTGAGGGTCAATTGTTCAAAACCGAAATAAAATGGACTTCAATAGCTTTGAACGGTGCGCTTACAGGCTCTGCCTTGTATGACGCATTGAATGGTCTACAAGTTGGAAATAACATGCAGTACCAAGTAGACTGGAGAAAATTCATTAATGAGAATCTACAATTGTCTTTACAGTACAATGGCCGAAAATCTGAGGCGAGACCTATGGTTCATGCAGGGAGCATGAGTATTCGTATGCTTTTTAATTGATCCAAGTTAAAATTTCATCTAACTGAGCCGCTGGAATATCAAGCTTATTTTTCTTGCGGTACGTATTCAGATTTTGATGCAATGCTGTTGGTTTTACTTCTTTCAATTGCTCTAAAGTATGTATACCTAAACTGACCAAAGCTTCTATCCAATATGCAGGAATGCCAATATTTTCAAAGGCAGCCAAATCAGGACCCTCTTGTTTTTTCTCAGGGCGCATTTGAGGAAAGAACAATACTTCTTGAATACTTTCATTGTTGGTCATCATCATCACCAATCTGTCAATTCCAATACCCATTCCAGATGTGGGGGGCATACCATACTCAAGAGCACGAAGGAAATCATAATCAATGAACATGGCCTCATCATCTCCTCTTTCCATGAGTTTTATTTGCTCTTCAAATCGTTCACGTTGATCAATCGGGTCATTCAATTCACTGTATGCATTGGCCAATTCTTTTCCATTCACCATTAATTCAAAACGTTCGGTTAATTCTGGATTATCACGGTGACGTTTACACAATGGAGACATTTCAACCGGATAATCTGTAATGAATGTAGGTTGAATGAAATGCTTTTCACACATCTCACCGAACAGGGTGTCAATTAATTTTCCTTTACCCAAATTTTCATTTGCTTCCAATCCAAGTTCAACGCACTTGGCGCGAAGTTCATCTTCAGTTTTGCCTGTAATATCAAAACCGGTATGTTGCAGAATAGCATCTGTCATGGAAACCCGAGCAAATGGGGCTTTGAAACTGATTGATTTATCTCCAAACTGAACATCAGTTGTTCCCAATGCCTGAGTGGCAACGTGCTCAATCATTTCTTCTGTGAAACGCATCATCCAGTTGTAGTCTTTATAAGACACATAAATTTCCATTACGGTGAATTCCGGATTGTGGGTTCTATCCATACCCTCATTTCGGAAATTTCTACTGAATTCATATACTCCGTCGAATCCGCCTACAATAAGTCTTTTCAAATACAATTCATTCGCAATGCGCAAATACATTGGAATGTCTAAAGTGTTGTGATGTGTAATGAATGGTCTTGCAGATGCACCCCCAGGAATAGCTTGCAATACGGGAGTGTCTACTTCTAAATAGCCACGCTCGTTGAAAAATTCGCGCATGGCATTCATAATTTTTGTGCGTTTTACGAATGTGTCTTTGACTTTCGGATTTACCACTAAGTCTACGTAACGCATGCGGTAGCGCATTTCAGGGTCAGTAAATGCATCATAAACGTTTCCTTCTGCGTCTGTTTTTACAACGGGCAAAGGACGAAGTGACTTGGCCAAAACAGTAAGTTCAGAAACGTTGATTGAAATCTCGCCCAATTTAGTGGTGAACACTTTTCCTTTCACACCAACAAAATCGCCATGATGCAATAAGTGACGAACCACTTCTTGATAAAGGGTTTTATCTTCTCCAGGACATAAAACTTCCTGATTAATGTAGATTTGAATTCTACCACTTGCATCGTGTAAATCTGCAAAACCAGCCTTGCCCTGAATACGCTGATTCATGAGCCTTCCCGCTACAGAAACTTCTTGCCCTTCTTGATAATTTGCTTTAATGATTGCCGCTGTTGCGTTTGTTTCATACTCGGCAGCTGGAAATGGGTCAATGGACAATTGACGTAATTTCACTAAGGCTTCTCTTCTAACAATTTCTTCTGGAGACAAATTCGCATTCATGACCGCGAATTTAATACAATTACGAACTCACCTTTCGGTTCATTTAACTTGAAATGTGCACAAACCTCCTCAAGGGTGCCACGCTTAGTCTCTTCAAATTTTTTACTTATTTCTCTTGAAACGGAGCACAGTCGATCTGAGCCACAATGCAGCATAAGCTGCTCTAAACACTTCACAATTCTATGCGGTGATTCATACAACACAGTAGTCATTTCATGCTGTGCTATGCGCTTTACAGCTGTTTCTCTTCCTTTTTTCTGAGGCAGAAACCCTTCAAAAATGAATTTGTCTGTGGGAAGTCCACTATTCACGAGAGCAGGAACAAAAGCAGTTGCACCGGGAAGTGTTTCAACAGGTATGCCCTCTTTTAAACACGCCCGTACCAAAAGAAACCCGGGGTCTGAAATGCCTGGGGTGCCCGCATCTGAAATTAACGCAACACCATTTGTTGCAGTCTGTATACGTTGCAGTGTTTCTTCTAATTTCTTATGCTCGTTGTGAAGGTGGAAGGATACCAATGGTTTACTGAATTGCAAGTGAGAAATTAAACGAACACTTACCCGGGTATCTTCACAAAGTATGAAATCAACTTCTTTTAAAATACGTATCGCACGCAAGGTGATGTCCTCAAGATTACCAATCGGCGTTGGGACTAGAAATAATTTCATTATAAATACCTACGATTCACTAAATCTGTAAAATCTTTAACAGCATTTGATTCTGGATTCCAACCGTACTTATTCGTTAGCACATCCAATATGCGCAAAGCTTCGTCGCGATTGGTATTGTTTAGTTTTTCAACCATTACCTCATACTCCTGATTGTTCCCCTTGAACAAATCTTTACAGAATTGGAAGCGTTGATTCAATGAAATGTTTTTCTTTAAATCTGAAATAGCTAACCCTTCAAGTTTTTGTGCTAGTGAAGAAACTGTAGATGGTTTGAAACTGTCATTCACTGAAACTCGATCCAATTTGTTCTCTTCTTGAGTAGGCTGTATCTCTTGAACGGGTTGAGGGTCTTGCTTTGGTTCAATTACGGTAGTTTCTTGAACGGCTTGAGTTTCTCGTTGATTTATGGTCTCAGCAGAGGTGATTTCACTGATATCTGTAATTACTTCTTCTTCCGCAATCAATTGAAAGGTTACGGGCTCTTCGGTTTGTTCAGCTTCAGCAATGGCATCAATTAAATTGACTTGATTGGGTTCGGGAGAAATGATAACCTCTTCAACAGGGGCAGTGTCTATGACAATGGGCTGTGTGAAGGATGGTGAAGATTGTTCAGTCTCATCGGCCTCTGCGTATGCTTTATAACGTAGAACAATTAATTTCTCATACAAATTTCCACATAGATTAACCAATTCATCGGTATCAGAAGCGTTCAGCTGTCCAGTCTGAAGTTGTTTAAGTTTCGATAAAAGTTCTTCTGCAAGTTGATTCATTGAGGTGCTCATAGTGATAACAAAATTCTACCTCAAAAATAAACTCCCAATTCTTCGCTTTTCAGAAAGAATTGGGAGTTATTAAGATTAAAAAGTGAAGAAGGTGATTACTTCTCTTCCTCTTCTTTTTTCACTTCAGGAAATGTTACCAAAACACAATCGCCAGCAGCAGCCATCAACTCTTTATCAAGGGTTTCAGGTGTTACCAAAAACTGATTTGCAAGTTTGTTGGTTGGGTCTAATTCTAAAACCTTCATCCAAGCACTTTTAGAACAATTTAAATCGCCCTTGTTTCCGTAATATAAACCTAAGTATTGATAAGCTTCTGCCAAACTCTTTTTTCCTTTTGCAATCGCTTCTGGGTTTTGACCAACAAGTACAATTGCTTTTTCATAAAAGGCCTTTGCTCTTCCTTCTTGATTAACATCCAATTTGTTTTCACATTTCGCCACCCAAAACCACGATTCGGGATAGCGTTTTGTGGCTTTCATGAAAGTAGAGTCTGCAAGTACATATTGTTGGGAGAAATACAAAACTTGACCTTGAACAAACAAGTCTCTTGGATCTTCACCCAATTTTGCCATTTTCTTACTGTAGGTATCCGCAGCTTTGGTGTAGTACATAATGCGCTTGGCTTCGTTTTCTTTTCCTTTAGCAGCCATGGCTTTGTTGGTATATAACGTTGCAATTTTATCATAACCAGCAGTATAATCTGGGAATAGACTGAGTGCTTTTTCATAATTTAAAATTGCTATACTGTCTTGACCCAAACCAATCATGATGTCTGCATACGTCTCGAAATCCTTTACATCAAAGTTTCTAGGATCTTCTTTCGCGAAGAATTTATCCATAAAAGATTTTGCCTGATCATATGCTTTTAATTCAAAGTGTGAGTATCCTAAAATACGATTCAAAATATGGTTGTTCTCATTACAAGCTATGGCAGCATTGATCTCTGTAATGGCACGGTCGTAGTTTTTAGTCAGGTAGAAGAAAGAAGCATAACGCTGTTGAACGCGACAAGAATTATTTAATTCAAGGTATTTTTCATAGGCAGAGATGGCTTCTTCGAAGCGACTCAGTTCTTTCGACATTTCGGCTTTTTCTCTGTATGCAGGAGCAAAAGTGGGATCAAGAGCAATGGCCTCGTTCAATGTTTTAAGTGATTCTTCATAGTTTTTTGCTGCTTTATACAAACGTGCTTTGCGGTAGAGTGCAGGTGCGTATTTTGAATCAATATTCAAACATTTGTTGTATTCTGCAATGGCAGCAGATTGGTTGTTGATGTTTTTTCTGAATTGATAGTCTCCCCAAGTTAAGCGAAGCTCAAGGTTATTTTCATCAATAGCAGAGGCTAGGTTCAACGCCTTTCTTGCAGCAGTTGTATCTCTTGTTTCTTCTGCTAATTGAGCTGCAGCAATAGCTATGTACGTGTTTTGCTTCAATGGTTTCGAAACTTTGTATTTCTTATTTTCTACAATGCTTTGCGCTTTTGCAAAATAACGCTGAGCACTCGCAGCATCTTTATTGCGAAGTGCCATTCTGCCAAGACCTACATAGTTCATTGGAAAAAGGGAGTCTATTTTAACTCCTGCATTGAATGCATCTATAGCTTCTTGATTTTTTTTCGGGTCGAAGGTCCTGCCATCAAAAGCCCATTCAGCATAATTAAATCCTACAACGGAAAATTTTTCTCCAGAGGAAGGCAAGGATTCTACGTCTGAAAGTGCTTTTTCATAACGTTCGTTAAGCGTTGTTTTACGAATTGGATCAAATGCTGGGCTCGATTCCAAAATTGGTTTTTGTGCGGTGCATGCTCCGAATAGAAGCGCTGTAGCTGACACAAGGAAGAGATTTCTCATATTCATTTTTGTTTATTCCTTAATTTGTATTAATCGTATGTCCATCTTTACAGGAACCATGCCCATTGTTCTTACAATGCGCTGCCCATCTTCATTCGCTAAGAAAGATAAGAAATGGGTGGCTACTGATCCGGTGAGTCCTGTTCGTATGGCCCAAACGTCTCTGCGGTATGGATATTCTTTCATGGCTATATAACCCATTGCAGGACCGAATGGTTTACGAGGGTCTACCACATTTGTAGAATCTATAACACGAATAATTTTAATTTTTCCTCGAAAGTCTTGACTTACTTGATCTTCTTCATCGCTGATCCATGCTCCTGAAATTACACCTATGGCACCTTTGTTTTGCGAGACATAGTCAATGAGTTCATTCACATTATTTACTGCTAGATTACTTGGCTCTACAGCGTTTTTTAAAATAGATTCTTTCACATATCTGCGCTCTCCTGAGCCACTTTCAGGGAATACTACCCGTATTTCACCAGTTGAATTTCCGCTTTGTATTGCTGACCATGTGTTTATTCTTCCCGCCATAACCTCTTCTATTTGTTTTATTGTAAAAACAGTATCGGGGTTTTCTGGATGAACAATAAATGCAATGGCATCAACGGCGATTTTAAGTTGCTCTGGGAATTTTTTTTGAGACTTGAAATAGTTTAATTCCTCTTCTGTCAAGGGTCTACTGAGAATGGCTTCCTGTATACTATCTGCGTACAATTTTCGTAGAATTTCTTCTTCAGATGCATAAGTGGCCACAACGTGTGCTTTGTTGTAGGTGTTTTCGTAGACGGGAATAATGGACTGCATGAGCAGGCTATACGAATTGTCTACGCCCAATTTCAATTCACCTTCGTTCATTTGATTGGCTGTACCACCGCCATTTCCGCAACCAAACAGAGATAGACAATAAAGACTTAAGATGATGACACGCATGTTCATGCTTGATTCTCCTCTTTATTTAATTTGTACTGTTTTCGAATGCGGAACGCACGAATAATGGCGTAAGTGAAAACAACTCCTGCAAACCAATAGGCTTGGTTGCCCGGCAGTATGGCTTTCATAGGCTCAAGCACCAGCGCGGCTATTCCAATGAGAATAAACATGCCTACCATGACAGCCTGAATGATGAGCAGGGGTGATTTCAACATAGGTCGCAAATTTAGTCAGATACAAGTGAAAATTGAATAGGAATTACTTGTTTTACTGCTACCGTTGTGTTACCATTTCGGCCAGGAGTCCAATTTGGCATTTTTTTCACGGCTTGAATGGCTATTTTTTCCAATTCAGTTCCGCCGTCAATACCACGCTCCACGGTCACTCTAGCGATTGATCCATCTGCTTCCACAACGAATGAAATGTATACTGTGCCTTCAACACCGAGTTGGCGAATACGCTCTGGGTAATAGACATTTTCACCCATATAATTTGCCAGTGCATTGTACCCGCCTGGAAACTCAGGCATGTATTGAGCAAATGGTTCGAATGGCTTTGTAGGTGGCTTTGTGCGCACAGTAGTTGTGTCTAACTCAAAAACCGGATCTTGTGGGAAACCAAAATCATCATCGTCACTTCCACCACTTGGCCCTGGATTTTTTCCAGGTGCAACGCCTCCACTTCCGTTGGTTACAATAGCAAGAGTAGTGTTATTGATTCCGCCGCTTGATTTAATCTTATTTTGAAGAACCGGCTTCAAGGGCACTTTTTTAGGTTCTACCTTAATTTTTTGAATGTTGGCATTCATAAGTTCAGTAGGTACAATCTTAGGCGCTTCTTTCTCAATGGCCACTGGCTCAGGAATTAGGGCGAACAAGAATCCAACCAAGCAAAGAGAGGCGATGGAAATGCTTGCGAGAGTTCTTTTTCCATAGGTTTTTCTCAATTGATAGGCTCCGTAGTTTTTGTTTCGATGCTCGAATACGATGTCATCGAAATTCCAGGTGTTCTGTGTTTTCATGGCATTTATTTTTATTTGGAACTCAATTTCAAATCTTAAAATTTCCTTGGTCACCTATCTTTGAAAGACAAAAACATATCATTTTTTCCTTTCTATGGCGAAGCACGTCTTGTTGTTCTTTAGTACATGGCTCTTGTTGTTTGGTTCATCTTCTGCGCAAATAGATACCACTCGCACCTATTTACGCGGCAATTCGGGACGAATACCATTAATTGAATTGAACATTGGACATTCAAATTCAACCCAGAAAAAACCATTTATTTTATTTCTACACGGCGCTGGTGAGCGCGGTGACGACAATGGTGCGCAGGTTAAAGTAGGATTACCGGTATTTATTGAGACGCTTAAATTATCGGGTTTAGATGATTACATTGTTTGGGCGCCGCAGTGTCCTGCAAATGAGCGATGGACCGATGTGGATTGGAAATCAACGAAACACACCATGAAACCTGAGCCTACTTGGCCGCTGCAGGCTGTTATGATGGCAATAGATTCGTTGGTGCTGAGCAATTCTATTGATACTTCTCGCATGTACATTGCCGGATTAAGTATGGGTGGGTATGGAACTTGGGAATATATAGCACGTGAGCCATACAGATTTGCGGCCGCCTTGGCCGTTTGTGGCGGAGGTGACACCCTTCAAGCACGAAAAAACACATCGACTGCGGTTTGGGCTTTTCACGGTAAAGCAGATAATGTCGTGCCGTATCAAAACTCTGTTCAAATGGTGAATGCAACAAAAAAGGTGAACAAAAATGTTCACCTTATATCTTATCCAGATGTTAAACATGGCAGCTGGAACAGGGCTTTTGCAGAGAAGAAAATCATTCGTGATTTTATCTTTTGCAAAAAGCAATAATTACATCCCCAACTGCTCTTTTATAGCGGCAATTTTACTTTGAGCGTCGGCTTGTTTTTTACGTTCGGCCTCCAGCACATTCGCTGGTGCGTTTTGTACAAATCGTTCGTTCGACAATTTTCCCTCTACAGATTTTAAAAATCCTTGCAAGTAGGTTAATTCTTCTTTCATTTTCGCTTGCTCGGCCTCAATATCTACAGAAGCAGTGTACGGAATAAAGTATTCGACCCCATTCACCATGAAACTGAAAGAGGGATTTAGTTTTTCAGAAATCTCATTCAATTCAGAAACATTACATAAATGTTTGAAAGCCGCATCGAATGCATTGTTTCTCGCGTTTGATTTCAGGAATGAAACAACCAATGATTCTTTGTTGGGTAGGTTTTGTTTTTTTCGAACCGTACGCACTTCAGTAACCAAGGCCTCGAATTGTTCAAATGATTGTTGTAATTCTGCATTGAAGGAACCTGCGCTTGGCCATTCCGAAGTACAAATGAATTCCGATTCTGTTTTCCATGACGGCATATGCTGCCACATTTCCTCTGTTAAGAAAGGCATGAACGGATGCAAAACCTTCAATAAGTTTTTGAATATGGATAGGGTTTCGTTGTAGGTCTTCTGGTCAATGCCTTTGCCATAGCTGGGTTTAGCCATTTCCAAATACCAAGAGCAGAAGTCGTCCCAAATGAGTTTATAGGTTTGCATCAATACCTCGCTGATGCGGAACTTATCATAACCGTCTTCCATTTCAGCAAGGACTTGTTCAAAGCGGTTGTTCATCCATTTCACGGCAATTTCCGAAGAGGCAGGCTGTTCAATGGACGTATCAATTTTTTCTTCCCAACTCTTTACCAATCGGAATGCGTTCCAAATTTTATTGGCAAAATTTCTTCCTTGTTCGCAAAGAGATTCATCAAAAGGCAGGTCATTTCCAGCAGGTGAAGAAAGTAACATACCAACCCGAACCCCATCTGCACCGTAGTGTTGCATGAGTTCAATGGGATCGGGAGAATTTCCGAGCGATTTACTCATCTTTCTACCTTGTTTGTCACGAACTATACCTGTATAATATACGTTTTTGAATGGTAATTTACCTTGGTATTCATAACCAGCCATAATCATTCTAGCCACCCAAAAGAACATAATTTCTGGAGCTGTAACAAGGTCTGCAGTGGGGTAATAATAGTCCAACTCTTCTTTTGAGTAGAAGCCATCGAAAACAGAAATGGGCCACAACCATGAGCTGAACCAAGTGTCTAGTACATCTTCATCTTGTTTCAAATCTGATGCATTCCACGAGGCACCTTTGGCATTGAATTTTGTTAAGGCTTCTTCCACGTTTTTTGCAACTTCAAATGATCCATCTGGAGCGTAAAATGCGGGAATGCGATGGCCCCACCAAAGTTGACGAGAGATACACCAGTCTTTGATGTTTTCCATCCAATTGCGATACGAGTTTTTAAATTTCGGAGGGAAGAAACGAATGTTATCATTCATTACATTGTCTAGCGCCGGTTTGCTCAAGTCTTTCATATCTACAAACCATTGCAGCGACAATCGAGGTTCAATAATGACATCGGTTCGTTCAGAGAAACCTACTTTATTGATATGCTCTTCTACTTTGGCAAGGAGATTTGCGGCTTTGAGGTCTTCTGCAATTTTTTCACGAACGGCAAAACGTTCCTCACCAACGTACATTCCACCGGCTTGGGATATGGTTCCATCGGCATTCATCATGTTAATGACTTCCAACTGAAACTTTTCCCCTAACATGAAGTCATTCTCATCATGAGCAGGAGTAACTTTCAAGCATCCCGTTCCAAATTCAGGATCTACATATTCATCAGCAATAATGGGCACTACTCTATTGACAAGGGGAACAATAACTTTTTTTCCGTGGAGATGAAGGTAACGCTCGTCTTTTGGGTTGACACATACGGCAGTGTCTCCCAAGATGGTTTCAGGGCGGGTGGTAGCTACGGTAAGAAATTCATTGGTTCCTTCAATCTGATATTTTAAGAAATAAAGTTTCGATTGAACTTCTTTGTAAATAACTTCTTCGTCTGAAAGGGCTGTGAGCGCAGCAGGATCCCAGTTGATCATGCGCTCGCCGCGGTAAATTTTTCCTTTGGAATGTAGGTCTATGAAGCAGTCAATTATACTTTCATAGTATTTTTCATCCATGGTAAATCGGGTGCGGTCCCAATCGCAACTGGCGCCTAATTTTTTTAATTGTTCTAGAATTATTCCGCCATGTTTGTGGGTCCATTCCCAGGCATGTTCCAGAAATGCATCGCGTGAAAGATCTGATTTTTTTATGCCTTCTTTTCGAAGTTTCTGAACAACCTTGGCTTCCGTGGCAATAGAAGCGTGGTCGGTTCCAGGCACCCAACAAGCGTTAAATCCGCGCATTCGAGCTCTTCGGATGAGTAAATCTTGTATGGTGTTATTCAACATGTGTCCCATGTGTAACACACCTGTTACATTGGGTGGAGGAATAACAATGGTATATGCGGGTTTGTTATTGGGTATGCTTTTGAAAACGTTTTTCTCTAACCATGCAGCATAGATTTTTTCTTCTATTTCTGCAGGTGAATATTTGCTTGGTAGTTCCATTCTAATTTTTGAATGGGACAAATTTACAACGATTGCAAGATTAAATCTTCTCGAATTTCGCAGTTAATATGGCATTTTCCGATTTCAGATATCAGAGACATTTGAATGTTTCCCTTGTCATTTTTTTTATCGTTTCTCATGAATGAAATCAGGGTTTCTTTTTCCAATGCAGTAAACTTCTTGGGTTCACCGAAATGCAGCTGCAGGTATTGGTTGATTTCAGAAGCTGTTTGCTGACTCATGAATTGTTCGCTTACAGCAATGTTGTTTTCGATTTGCATACCCCATGCAATGGCTTTCCCATGCGAAAGGGGTGTGTTGTTTTCTAGGAAAAATGATTCGATAGCATGACCAATAGTATGGCCATAATTTAATTTTTTTCGGCTGTTTTTTTCAGTAGGATCTTCCTTGACAATTTCGTTTTTAATGTGAACAGAGCGCTCAACAAATAGAGCCAACTCACTGGTATTTTTGGGGTCTATGTGCGTAAGCGCTGTCCAAAAGTTTGGATCGGAAATTATTCCATGTTTTAACATTTCAGCGAATCCGGACAAGCGTTCTTCTTCGGGTAAAGTTTCTAAAAATGGCGTATAAATAAGAACTTCTTTAGCAAATTGAAATAACCCGAAGGTGTTTTTTGAAGAGCCAATATCTACAGCACATTTACCACCAATTGCCGCATCAACTTGTGCCATGAGTGAAGTTGGAATGTGAATGAAATCAATTCCTCTTTTAAAGGTTGCAGCAATTACACCTCCGAGATCGGTAATTACACCACCCCCTACGTTGAGAAGCAATGCATTTCGATCGGCGTTGCGTTCAAGAAGTTCAAGGTCAACTTGTTCAACTATTTGAAGGCATTTACTTTCTTCTCCTGAGGGTACCTCAATGATTTCCGCGTTTTCAAGACCAGGTACATTTTCTATGAGTATGCGAACACAATGGGTATTGGTGTTTTCATCGCAAAGAATAAACGTTTGGGAATGTGCTGTGATTTCATTACCAAGAATATTCTCGAATTGATTTAAGGACTCAATCCTTGTTGGTTGCATGAGACAAATTTACATTTGAAAAGGCAACCGAGAAAAATAATCACGTCTTTCCAATACCTAACTAAAAAGACCCTCCGTATTTGATTTACTTCCAGGTTGCAAATACGGAGGACTTTCTCAAATCTTCCGGCTATGAAAACACGTTTTTCTTTCCCAATGGTATGTTTTGTTGCGCTTGTTGTATCATCTTGTGGCACAATGAACGTCATATCAACACACAAGGGTAAGGAAGACCAGTGTTTTTACGATAAGAAGGGAACAATTAAGCCGTACAAGACAGATGAGTACAGGGTCACTGAGAGATATCTCTTTGCCCCTGAAAGGGATTAGTGCGAAAAATTTCCGCCATGAATACCTTTTCTTATGTTCTACAGGAAGTCTGGAGAAACCAGCCTCACCTTGTATTAATCGCTATTTTCGTTCTTGTAATTGGTCTTATGGCCAAAATGAAATTATTCGCTAAAGCCAACAAAAACTTGTGGTCTGCATTTGTCCCGATTTGGGATTTAATGTCCGTCATGGAAATGGTTGGAAGACCCCGAAGACATTGGTTTTACATGTGCATCCCCATTTTCAATATTTATTTTGGATTCATTCTCATTCTAGAAATAGCTAAATCATTTGGTAAAACCTCGAGAACGCAACAGATCTTGGCTGTATTCTTCAACTTTTTTTACATTCTTAATTTAGCATTGTCATTTGAAGAGGAGTATGTCGGCCCTGTGCACAAAGAGGTTGTGAAGCAAAGAGACGCGCCGTTATTGAATCCAATCTAAACTGGTCTCAACCAAATGAGGCAGTGTCACTTTCAAACGTGGCTCTTGTTCCATTGCCCGCTCTATTGCAAATCGAGCTTCTTTGTTTCGAGCCCAACTGCGCCTGGCAATTCCATTGTTCACATCCCAATGCAACATGCCTCTGAGTTTGTTTTCGCTTTCGTCACTACCGTCCAGTAACATACCAAAACCTCCATTGATAACTTCGCCCCAACCAACACCACCACCATTGTGAAGGCTAACCCATGTTGCGCCTCTAAAAGCATCACCAACGAAATTCTGAACAGCCATATCTGCGGTAAATCGAGAACCATCATAGATATTGCTTGTCTCTCTGTATGGTGAATCTGTACCACTTACATCATGATGATCCCTACCAAGAACAACAGGTCCTATTTTTCCATCGCGAATAGCAGAATTGAAAGCAGAAGCAATTTCCATTCTTCCTTCCGCATCTGCATATAATATGCGCGCCTGAGACCCTACAACAAGTTTGTTGGCTTTGGCTTCTTTAATCCATTGAATATTGTCAGCCATTTGCTGCTGAATTTCTTTTGGAGCGTGCTCTTTCAATCTTACCAATACGTCTAACGCAATTTGGTCGGTTGCATCTAAATCCGCTTCCTTACCGCTGGCACAAACCCATCTAAACGGACCAAATCCATAATCGAAACACAAAGGACCCAAGATATCTTGAACATATGATGGGTACTTGAATTCTCTTCCAATGGTTGGATGCTCATTCATGACATCGGCACCTGCACGTGAAGCTTCTAGCAAGAATGCATTTCCATAATCAAAAAAATACATGCCTTTCTGACTATGCTTATTTACCGCAGCAGCGTGCCTCTGTAATGATTCTACAACAGCTTTGTGAAATGCATCAGGATCATTGGCCATAAGCGCATTGCTCTGCTCGTAGGTAAGTCCTACAGGATAATACCCGCCAGCCCAGGGATTGTGCAAAGATGTTTGATCACTTCCTAAGTCGATATGAATGTCTGCTGCATCAAACGCTTCCCAAACTTCTACAATATTGCCTATAAATGCAAAACTATGAGGCTTAGCAAGGGTTAAGGCTTGTTTAACTTTTTCACAAAGTACAGTAATGTCTTCAACTACTTCATCTACCCAACCTTGTTCATGTCGTTTGTAAGCCGCTTTGGGATTGATTTCCGCAGTAACGCTAACACAACCCGCTATGTTTCCAGCTTTCGGTTGCGCACCACTCATGCCACCCAATCCTGCAGTTACGAATAAAAGTCCTTCTGCCGCACGACCATAAACACCGAAATCATTTCGCTTCTCCCTTAACATTCTTGCCGCATTCATCACTGTAATGGTTGTTCCATGCACTATGCCTTGTGGGCCAATGTACATGTAAGAACCTGCGGTCATTTGGCCATATTGAGTTACACCCATGGCATTGAATTTTTCCCAATCGTCGGGCTTGCTGTAGTTGGGAATCATCATGCCATTGGTTACAATAACACGAGGCGCGTTTGCATGGGAAGGAAATAAACCCATTGGATGGCCGCTATACATAACCAGCGTTTGTTCGTCAGTCATTTGAGACAAGTAATGCATGGTTAACCGATACTGTGCCCAATTTTGAAACACCGCTCCGTTTCCTCCATAGGTAATCAATTCATACGGATGTTGTGCCACACGTGGATCTAAATTATTTTGAATCATGAGCATGATTGCTGCGGCTTGTTTTGAGTTGGCCGGATACTCATCAATGCTTCTGGCATACATGGCATGCGTTGGGCGATAACGGAACATATAGATTCGACCAAATTCATGCAGTTCTGCTGCAAATTCTTTCGCTAAAGTTTCATGGTGTTCTTTTGGAAAATAACGCAATGCATTGCGCACAGCTAGTTGCTTTTCTTCACTGCTCAGAATTTCTTTGCGCTTTGGAGCACGGTTGATATCGGAATCAAATGCTTGAGAAATAGGTAATTCATTTGGAATACCTTGAATTATTTCTTCTTTGAAAGTGATCATATTTTAGAATTGAACGGCAAGAGACAAAGTTAACCCATGCATGGTTTTACTTGACGAAGATTTAAATTGAAATGGAGTTTCATTCAGAGATCTGAGGTAACGGTATTCTGCACGAAGTAAGGCGTGTGGCGCTAGCTTATACCAACCGCCAATGCTTCCACCACAAACTGAATTTAAGCTGGAACCCATAACCAATGACTTGGGATCATTCACATATTCTACACGTGAATTCAGATTTATTCTTTTGTTTATATTTCGACCTAGGCCTAAAAACCCCACATGCCATTTTTCTCCTTTTTGAATTCCAAAATCCCATTGTCCTTGAAAGGTCCATTCGTTCGATTTCAATTGAAATTGAAAATTATTAAACAAACGCTGGGCTGAAGTATCAATGAGGGCTACTTCCCCAAA
>JBJTWB010000105.1:0-1980 GCA_046081505.1 Bacteroidota bacterium
CAAATTTTTAACAATTAGTAAGGTAATGAGAAATCCGGTAAACCCACCAAAGAGACCAAATAAATAGACAGGAATGCTATGCCCGAACAATACCAGGCCAGAGAAGAAAAATATTGATTCCAAAAGAAACCACAGTCCCACCATTAAAATTTTGTATACCCAAGCACGGTATCCTTTCTCGGCGGCGCGGTCGCCTATTACACGGGTCAATAAAAAAAGGGCTATTATTTCCAACATGGTTCAAAGTTAATTTGATTTGCAATAAAACAGAACTACATTGTGTTTACGAATTATGACTAGAATCTTTTTTATACTCAGCGTCTTATTGATATTCGTCTTGAAGACACAGTCAACTGCTGCTCAAAAGGCGCCATTTAAATTAAAAAGTGCAAAGCAATTGATAGAAAAATCGACTCAAGATAGTATTGCCATGATAGAGCGATTGTCAGCCTACTACTTTCATGGAATTATGAATGATTATCGAGCAAGCAAAGGAAGAAAGCGTGTGCTATGGAGCGATGAATTGTGGTTGGTTTGTCTGAACCACAACAATTGGATGGTTCAACGTAACAAACTTTCACACAGTGAAAATAGTAGTGCCGAGTCGAGCGGCAAAGACCCCGGTGATCGAATTGAATTTGTAAATCCAAATACAATACTCTCTTGGTGCGGTGAAAATTGTCTTTATAATTATGATACGCAGGGTGAAACTGTAGAAGAGATTGCGTTTACCATTGCCTCAGAGTCATTTCAGCAGTGGAAGGAAAGTCCGGGTCACAATGAAAACATGCTTGCGAGTGGTGCCAGAATACAAGGTGTAGCCTTTCAAATCAATGGAGAGCAAGTTTGGGCAACGGAGTTACTTTGTACCAATGAATTCAATGCGGTTGATTTCTCCTTTCAAAAACCAGTTTCCAATCAATTCAAGTGCAGAGACTACCAGACCATGAAGGCCATGAATAAGGATAAGTGAAATTCTTCCAAGGTGGCAATTATCTTCGCGAAGAAATTGGCTCCGTAGTTCAATGGATAGAATAGAAGTTTCCTAAACTTTTGATATGGGTTCGATTCCCGTCGGGGCTATTTTTTCAGGTTTTTTCTATGAAATGAATGATTAAATTCGTTGCATGAAAACAACCTTATTCATCCTAACATTTTTTCTTTGGTTATCAAGCACTGCTCAAGATATTTGGACAACATCATACGGTGGATACAATTATGATCAGCCCTATACCCTGTGCAAAACTCCAGATGGCGGAACTCTTACGGCAGGATATACAAACTCTTCCGATGTTTTTGTAACAGGGAATCATGGTTTTACAGACATTCTTCTTTTAAAGTATGATGCATCGGGACAATTCGTTTGGCAAAAGTGTTATGGGGGAAGTATTAATGAAGCCGCTTTGGATATTCTTCCTATGGCCGATGGATCATATTGCCTAGTAGGCAGAAATCAATCGTTCGATGGAGACTGCTCGGCCATGTACGGAGAAACAGATGTGTGGGTTATTCGAATCAATGAAAATGGAGATTTACTGTGGCAAAAGTCTTTTGGTGGAACGTTAGGCGAATTTGCTACATCTGTTGTTGCTACAGAAGACAATGGAATTCTCTTTGCGGGAGGCGCATTTTCTAGCAATGCACCGCTAACCGATCAGAACGGTCAGGGAGACATGTGGTTGGTAAAAATAGATGCTTTGGGAACAATCATTTGGTCGAATTGCTTCGGTTCTACAGCCTATGATTCGGGGACAATAATCAGAAAAACACAAGATGGAAATTTCATTTTCATAGGTGGTTTTAATGTTGGAAATAATGAAATAACCGTTACAAGTCATGGCGCAACGGATGCTTTGGTTGTTAAAATGTCACCAGATGGAACCATTCTTTGGCAACAGGCATACGGGGGTTCACAAAATGATTTGGTTGAGGAAGTGATAGAATTACCCGACGGTTCATTGGTTGTTGCTGGTGACTCTC
>JBJTWB010000106.1:0-3256 GCA_046081505.1 Bacteroidota bacterium
AATACAATGGCAATTTCTGTTATACTGCCCGGTTCGGCGCGTCCTCCAGTAGTCTCTATATCGGTAATGGCAAATAACATAAATATTGAATCGGGTGAATTTCGTGCTTATTTTTGAAGTTCACCTTGATTGTTATGAAAAAAATTCAATTGTTCATATTTCTCTTCCTTCCTCTCAGCTTGCTTGCGCAGGAAGAAAGACATGGGTTTCGTTTTGGTTTGAACATGGGCATGTATTTCCCAAGTAAAATATCAGCGAACTATTACAATGGTTCGGCACAATATTCATTTAGTGATCCGAATGAAGTTCGCATGTATTCCATTGAAGAACGCCTTCGACTTACTCCACAGACCATAGCCACCATTACCAATGCGTATAACGCAAGTGGATTTCATTTCAATTATGATTCGTATCCGGCTGCAATGCGTTACAATGGCGCCTTTCAAATGGGTGTACAAGTGGCATTTGATGTTAACAACGCTTCTTGTTTTTTCATGAATTTGAATGCTTGTAAAGTCAAGACCGTAGACCGATTCACCATTGTTCTTGAGGGAACTACTCAACAACAAAACATGCAAGAAGACATTCGTCTATTTCAAATTGTTGGAAACGAACAGCGGTTCAACGCCAACTTAGGATATAGAACAGGCTGGGCTTTGGAAGGCAATGGCCTTTTCTTTGTTCAAGGTGGTGGAAGTCTATTAGGAACAAAAGTGGTAAGTAACCAAGTTTTTATAGCCAATCAAACGTATGATTTAATCATTGGCGCGCAGAATCCGAACCAAATTGTTAACTACATTCCGCGGACAGGAATTGGATTTGGCTATTTCATTGGCACCGGATTTTTCTTGCCACTTGGGAATCAATTTGCAGAGCTCTCATTTAATCTTTCAAAAGATAAAATACTCTTGAATAACAATGAATTTAAAGGATGGAACAAAGTACTTACGCTCAGTGTAAGTATTTAACCGAGGGTAAATGAATCTGCGTCTTCAAGCGCAGGAAACTTTGCTCTGAATGCCTGGAGTTCCTCAAGAGATAATTCATCTGCAAGTTCACCTCTAAAATTAATTAGAGCAGAGTCGCCGCTATAGGTGTGACCGTTGCCGTCTTCTCCAATTCGATTCACTCCAATCACATACGAGACGTTTTCAATGGCTCTAGCCCGCAGTAACGTTTTCCACACTTCAGCCCGAACACTGGGCCAGTTGGCGACATAGATCATGAGATCGAATTTCGGTTGACCGTTTATCATTTCATTTCGCGTCCAAACCGGAAAACGCAGATCGTAACAAATGTTCAGCAGAATATTCCATCCGCGCCATTCCACGAGGCATTGTTCTTCTCCAGCTGTGTAGTGTTTTTGCTCTCCTGCGAATGAAAAAAGGTGTCGTTTGTTGTAGGTTGAAACCTCTCCGTTTGGTCTAACGAAGAACATGCGGTTGTAAGCCTGGTTGTTTTCTTTTACCGAGAGGCTTCCTACAATGGCGGCGTTCAAACGAGCAGACGCTTCCTTTAGCATTGTAACGCTCGGAAACTCTCCGTTGACGCGTTCTTCAGACACGGCGGTATTCATGGTGAATCCGGTAGAAAACATTTCAGGCAAAATGAAGATGTCTTTTTCACCTGAAGCATACTGACTGAGCAAATTCGTAAAATGCTCACGATTGGATTGAACATTCTCCCAAATTAAATGGGTCTCTATCAGTTGTACGCGCATGACTTATTTTCTATTCATGGAAACCAAATACCTTAAAATTGCTTGCTCATCAGATTTGGTAAGTTTTGTCCCTTTCTTTTCATTTGACAACTCAACCATCTCTGGAACATGGTGATTCCAGCCTTTGATGCCCTCAGATTTTGGGTCCTTCAATTTGTGACAAGCATCGCAGTTGGCTTCGTACAAACTCATACCCTTATTCAACTCTTCAAGGGTTACATCGGCATATAAATCCTGAACACGCTTTACATCGTCTTTTGTAAGACCCGATGTTGAATCGGCATTCTTTGAAACTGCGCAACCAACTGCAAAAAATAGTGTTGCTAAATATAATAATTTATTCATAATCTAATTTAAAATGATGGACAAGCCACGGTTCTGAATTTTGTTTTGTAAACGGACTTTCCTTTCGGTGACTTCACACTATATCCGAGAACTACGGTTTTCGATTCGCCCGGATTGAGCGTAAATCTCCATGATAAACGCCCCGTATTCTTTTCAAGTTCAGCTCCTGAGATTTCCAACATGCCCACTTCAATGTCGCCATTACTCGAGATTGGCAGCTGATCCTCAAGCAAGAATTGAATGGGTTTATCTCGATTGTTGCGCACGGTAGTCTCAAAATAAAACGTTTCCTTTTCATTGTTTCCAATGAACTGACGTTTGCTGAGTTCCGATTGTTTTTTGCGTGACATGGCAATTCGTTTATCACGACCTAAAGACAGAGAAAGTGTATCATCTACGCTGGCCGTGTTTATAAAACTTTGACCCAAATAAGCTCCAGCGAAAAAGACACTTGCTTTTCCGCTAACCAAATTCAATGTATTCCAACCAACAACTTTTGCGGTTAAGAAAGCATCTCCATCTTGCTTTGGCACAGCATAATGCATGTATGTCGCTGGCAAGGTATATTGCGTTACATCTACAACATATGGCTTGCCATCTGAAAGTATGGAATACGGATTGGGAATATCAAACTCAGAGGTTAATTCTGGGATAGATACATTATTAAAACTAACTTGTTCTTTTTCTCCATCGCCGAGATAATCTGATCTCCCTTTCGAAGCTTCCATGATTGTAACCATCTCTAAATTTTTCTGCACCCCTGCTACTTGCTGAAGCTGATCTGCTAAATCCCAAACACCCATCTCTGGTTTTTCTGCTCCTTGCAAGGGTTCTGCGGTGCTCAAAATCATTTTAACATCCACCCAGTCTAATCCCGAATTGTTAAACACGTTCGCATGATAATCCAATACAACTGGGTCAACCGCATTCGCTGCTCGCACATCGTATTTCGGGGCCCAACCTGCATTTCGAACCAAATACTTCAGACTGAATTTTGCATTTACACTTGCCTTACAGTCAATAACTATGGTCACTTCAGATGTGGGTGGGTTTATGGAAGCGTTCAACTCCGAGAGCTGTTGATTCACCTGCCTCAATTCAGTATTTAATTTCGCTTCTTGTTCTTCCGCTTGAAGTAGAAATATGTTGATTTCTGTATTGCGTTGTCTGAAAAAATTGGCTGCCTTTTCA
>JBJTWB010000107.1:0-11339 GCA_046081505.1 Bacteroidota bacterium
AATTGGCCATCATGAATTGAGCTTTGGCTCCGACGGGAACAGTTCCTGCGAAGTTCATGGTTTTTTCCTCTTCATTGATGGATAGAATGGTTCGTACTACTTTGGTTCCGTCGGGGAAAGTGATGTGTAGAGGGAAAAGTAAAGCCGCTCCGGGTAATTCTTGCGCACGGTCGCCTAGATATTTTTTATATAATTCCAGTGCGTTGGTATGATCCAATTCCATCAATGTATTTTCTTCGGACTGGGTAATGGTTCGAATGGGGCCAAAAACATCCCATCCGTCTTTTGATCCGAAAGATGTGCGAATGGCATCTCCGTGCAAACCAATGGCAATAACCATGCGGTCTGAAAGGGTGTTGTTCAGTCCAACTATGGTTCTGTTGAATCGCCCCGCATCGCCAGCCAAGCCACCTGTGATAGGCACTTTTGAATCAATTTTACTGCGAAGACCTTCAATCAGATGATCTCCGTTTGTTTCATGACCTTCCGAGAAAATGAATAGATGTTTTAGATCAGCAGCATGCATTCCTTGCGCTATTCGAACTCCGAGTTCGAAACCACTTCCATTCAGTTCCTTCTCAAAGGCCTGAATTTGAATCGGAGTTTTCTCAAATTGGACCGCCGTAACTACAAGCGAATCGTCTTTTATTTCATTCCCCATGATTTCTCCACTTGTGCTCATGTAAATCTGATCAGCTTTTGGAAAATGACTTTTGAGTTCGTCATAAGCCAATTTGGTTTCAATTACATCGATGCCCGCAAATATGAATAATACTTGAGCATCTTGAAGTGGTGATTCTGGAAGATTCCAATTGCTCTCTTTGGTCCAATAAAATTGTTGTGTTTTCATAATTTAAAAGTGCTTCGAAGATAATCTTTTAATTACCTAATTCCAATTGATTCAAGTCATTGATTCAGTCAATTAATTTTTCAGATTCCCTATCTTTACGCTCGAACAAAAAAGAGCATGTCAATTTTAGTTGAAAACGTTAGCAAGCTATACGGTCAGCAGAAGGCTTTGAATCAAGTGGGGTTTGAAGTTGGAAAGGCTGAAATCGTAGGCTTTCTTGGACCAAACGGTGCAGGTAAAAGTACCATGATGAAAATTATCACGGGCTACATTCCTCCCAATAGCGGGAAAATTTATGTCTGTGGATACTCAGTTCTTGAGAATCCGTTTGAAGTGAAGAAGCGCGTTGGCTATTTACCGGAGAAGAATCCACTGTATATGGACATGTATGTAAGAGAGTACTTGACTTTTGTTGCTCAAATTCACAAAGTAAAGGAAGTGGAAAAGCGCGTTGAGGAAATGATTCAATTGGTTGGATTGGGTTCTGAGTCACATAAGAAAATACATCAGCTTTCGAAGGGATATAAGCAACGCGTAGGTTTGGCTCAGAGTATTATTCATGATCCTGAAGTGCTCATTTTAGATGAGCCCACAAGTGGTCTCGATCCAAATCAAATAAAAGAAATTCGAGATGTAATTGTCAGCATTGGAAAACAAAAGACGGTGTTACTTAGTACGCATATTATGCAAGAAGTTGAAGCTATGTGTAGCAGAGTTATCATTATTCGGAAAGGTGAAATTGTAGCTGACGGTGCAATTGAAGAATACACTCGAAATGGAAAGAAATTGGAAGATGTTTTTTCTGAACTAACGAAATGATTACTGCAAGCTTAACAGGACTAGTAAGAATAATTTTTTGGTTGATTGTTGTCTCCTCAATTTTTCGTTTTTTCATTAAGCTAACAGCTAATTATGCTGTTCGGAGAGTGAATGAGGAGGTCAAACAACAGCAAAGAAGGGAAGGAGAGGTTCATGTTCAACATCAAACCAACACAAGAAAGCCAACATCTGAAGGTGAGTATATAGATTACATAGAAATTAAAGATTAGAAAAGACATGCTTAAGAATCCCTATTTTCAATTGGTTTGGCCTCATGCCATAGCTGTTGCGGTGTTGATTGCAATCTCTGCATTTTATTTTTCTCCAATCATGAAGGGGTATGATTTGGAGCAAAGTGATATTGTGCAATGGAAGGGTATGTCACAAGAGTTGATGAATTACCGCATGCTGCATGATGAAGAAGGGTTATGGACCAACAGCATGTTTGGTGGTATGCCTGGTTATCAGGTATCAACAGAACATAACGCGAACATTCTTCGCCCCATTCTTTTATTCTTCCGTTTGGGTTTACCCGGAGCAATTGGCACCTTGTTTTTGTGCTTCATTGGTTATTACATCTTAGGCCTTTGTTTGCGTTTAGGTCCATGGTATAGCCTCATTGGTTCTGTTGCTTTTGGTTTAGCAACAATCAATATTCTTTATTTGGGTGCAGGTCACACCGGCAAAGTAACTGCAATTGCTTTCATGGCTCCCACCTTGGGAGGTTTAATTCTAGCACTGCGTGGGAATCGCATACTTGGAAGCGCAGTGTTTATGCTTTTCTTGGGACTAAATATTGCTGCTAATCACTTGCAAATGACCTATTATTTGGCGTTTTTATTGGTCGCCGTTGTAGTGGGTGAAGGGGTGAAATTTGTGTTGAATAAAAAGTTCAAAGAACTAGCCATTACCGCAGGCTTCCTAAGTTTAGCAACGGTAGCAGCCGTTTTACCTAGTGCTAGTAATTTAATGGCAACACAAGAATACGGCGAGTATACCACACGAGGTAGTTCGGAATTGACCATTAAGCCTGAGAGCGGCGGGAACACCGAGCAAGAGGGACTGAGTGGTTCATACATTTTGGATTATAATTATGCATCGGGTGAACAATGGGGAATCTTAATTCCGAACATTAAGGGTGGGGTTTCGAAGCCCTTAACCGAATACCAAGATGAAATTGGAAGTCTTTCAAAATCGAATAAAGAAATCAGCAAATTCAACAAAGATTGGAAGCAAGCCATGCAAGGCAAGCCAACGAGTTACTTTCAATTGTCCATGTTGCAAAATGGTGTATATCCAACGGCTTATTGGGGAGATCAGAATTTTACAGGTGGGGCCTTTTATTTTGGCGCATTCATATTAACCCTCATGGTATTGGGTTTGGTGGGGTCTAAAGACTCTTTGAAATGGCCGTTTTTAATAATTGGAATTTTGGCTTTGATGCTTTGTCAGAAAGAAATGACAGGCATGAATGAATTTTTCATCAATAAGATTCCGCTTTACAATAAGTTTCGCGATAGCAAAATGATTTTGGTTTTAATACAAGTGATGGCAGGTGCTATGGCCATGCTGTTTTTGAAAGATTTGAAAGAAGGGCAATTGGCATTTGGTGGAAAGGCGAAAAAGGTGCTTATTGGCGCATCTGCCGTTTGGATTTTAGCTCTAGGTTATCTGTATTTGAGTCCCAGTGCTGCGGGTGAAATTCGCAATGAAAAGGAAATTGAGTCCATTGCTAAAATTAAAGAAGCAGCACCGCAAATGTTGAAAGAACAATTTGCAGATTCTCCGGATCAAATAAACGCGCAATTGGCTGCATTCAATGAAGAAGCTGAAGATTACGAGGGAGTAGTTTATTCCATTCGAAAAGAAATTGCAAAAAAAGATTCAGGCAGATCATTGCTTCTTGCATTCCTTGGAGTTTTTGTCATTGGAATTTTCCTTTTCGTGAAAAATAAGAGTGTGCATTTAGCCATGTTGCCTGTAGTTGGGCTTATTGTTCTATTCGATCAGTTGTCTGTGTCAAGAAGGTATTTGAACACTGATATGGAGAAGGGAAAATATGCATCGTTTATACAAGAAGGCGACAAGCAACTTCCTGTTATTCCAACAAAGGCCGATGTTTCTATTTTGCTTGCGGAGAAAAAAAATGTTTCAACCTTCGATGAAGAGGTGAAAAAGTTGAAGCAGGCTATGGATGCATGGGGCATGTATGGCGCGGTTAAGAATCAGAAAAACTTGGATACACTAGCGCAATTTGGTGCTTTAGGTTTAAACACAGACTACCGCGTTTTGAAATTGGGGAATCCATTCAATGAGGCGAGAACTTCTTATTACCATAAAAGCATTGGTGGCTATCACGGGGCGAAGTTGAAGCGATACAATGAGTTGATTGATTTTTATTTGTCATCTCAAATTCAAAGCGTAACGGCTTTTCAGCAAAGTAAAATGGAATATTTGCAGTCATTGTCTCAATTGGGAAATGTTACCCAAGCCATGGCTGACAGTATTTTTATGGTTCTTGATTCTCAGGAAATGAAAATGCTAAAAGACCAAAATGTTTTGAATATGTTGAATACCAAGTACATTATTTTTAGTCCAGAGGCAGACGCCAATATAAACAAATGGTCGTGCGGAAATGCTTGGTTTGTGAATGAGGTGAAGCAAGTGAATTCTGCTGATGAAGAAATGCTCGGATTGAAAAATTTGAATGTCTACAACTCGGCAGTAGCGCAAAGTAAATATCAGTCAGTTTTCCATTCAGGTTCATCTGCAGTTGATTCTACTTCAAGTGTTATTTTGAAAAAATATGCAACAAATGAATTGGTTTACGAAGCGGTAAATAATGCAGGTTCCGAAATGCCAATTGTCTTCAGTGAGATTTACTATCCGAAGGGTTGGAAATGCACTGTTGATGGCCAAGAGGTTGAATATGCACCTGTGAACTATGTGTTGCGAGGAATTATGATGCCTGCAGGTAAGCACGAAGTGGTTTGGAAATTTGAACCCGAGGTATGGACCAAAGGAAATACCATTTCCACTGCAGGGTCTATTTTATTCTGTCTGCTTTTGGGATTGTCAGGGTTTGGTCTTTGGCGCAATCGCAAGCAAGTGGGCAACGAAGAGAAATCCGAATAAAACAGTAGGTGTTAAACTAAATGGGAAATGTGTAGCCGCATAGAAGGGCTGTGTAATTCCTAAACGTTGATGAGGACCTGCGACAGAAAAGAAGGCCAGCGTCATTTGCACCAACATGCTCATTAAACCAAGTAGGTGAAGTGAATGGACTAGTTTTCTATTCGACGCTATTTTTTGATAGAATAGATAGGCGAGCATAGCTAAAACTCCAAAGATTAAGTCAAAGTTTAATCCGAAAATTGTCATATCCATTGGTGCTTGTCGGTCTTTAGAAAGAAGCAGAAAAAGAAATCCCATTGGAATTCGAATGGTCTGTAAAAGAATTAAATTCTTTTGGTTTAAACCGAGGAACAATCGTTTGCCTCGGGGAGTTGCATTGAGAAAAATATAGATGGCAATGGGGAATAGGAAGGGGAATAGGAGATGCAATGCGCCTGATTTTTGATCCATATACCACCTGTTGAGTGATAGGGTAGTTTGAAAGAGAATCCAGAAAAGGAGTCCGAGTTCAATGCTTAAAATGCGTTTTTGAATTCGTTCTGAACTTGAATAAAGTAGAACGCCTAAAAGCAAGGCTGCTATGAATAGAATACTAATGTTGAGCAGGTGCGTTGAAAGGGATATATTTTCAATCATGGCAATAAAAATGGTGTAATTTGACTGTCGAAGGTGCACGCCTTTGCGGAATGAAGCTGATGTCTGTTGTTCGCAATTATGCGGTATGTAGCATTCACAAGAAGTAAAGGCAAAACGTGAGTCAAGCCCAGGAGCATACGCAACATGGTCTTGGGTTTCGTGAATGTATATAGCTTGCGCAGAGCTTGGCCGTTGGTATAAAATTTTTGATTCGAGAACAAAACAAGTGAATTGGCATTTCTGGCTGACTCGGGCATTTGCAATGCTGCTGCAGATTGACCTTGAAGTGGAGCGAAGTAGATGGTTTTGCCTTGGTTTTTATAGAAAATCTGCACGCTTTTGTGACAAAAACCGCAAGTGCCATCAAAGAATAATATATTTTTCTCGGTCAACTCATCCATTATGAACAAAGTTAATGCATGGGTGTCTTTACATTTGCATGGAGAAAATGAAAGCGTGTTTACTTGAAGAGAGAAAGGTGAGTCGTTGGGGACTCAAAGAGGTTGGCTTGACATATCAAGCGCATCGCAGTTTTTCATTGGTCAATGTTCAGCATTGGAAAGCTGTTTTAGGGGATGCCAATTTGTTTTTGTCACCGTCATATTTAACTGCGGTAGATTTGGGGCATCCTCAATCCATGACTTTCATCCTTTTTTACAAAGATGACGTGCCCGTTGGTGTTGGTGTATTTCATGAAATTTGTTTTATCAGTGGTGATTTAAGCTCGCATGTGAATACCACAGGTGGTGTTGAGATTGTGGGAAGAACATTTAAGAGTGCTACATCGAGATATTCCATGTTGGTCTGTGGGAATCCGCATTGTACGGGTGAGCATGGTTATTATTTCAAGCCTGAAATAAACGCACATGTTGCAATGCAAGCCTTGTGCGCGGCAGCGAATGCGCTGACGGTAACCATGCGAGCACGAAAAAAGCGCGCCATGGGAATATTGATTAAAGATTTTTATCCCAATGCCTTTGACCAAGCTGAGGAACTCAAAAAATGTGGGTTTCATGTCTTTCAGGTCGATAACCAGAACAGAATGCAATTGGCAGATCATTGGTCTGTTTTGGATGATTATCTGAACGATTTAAACACTAAATTCAGAAACAAGGTCAAGTCTGTTTTAAATAAGTCAAAGGATGTGCACATTCGAGAGTGGCATTTAGAAGACATGCAGAAGAATGCACAATTGCTGCAGGTCTTGTACAGAGCCGTATATGACCGAGCCGATTTCGCAATGGAGCCCATGAGTATGGAATTTTTATTGCATTTGAAAATGCAATTGAAAGAACGCATGCTTGTTCAGGTCTTTGAATTGCAAGAAGAAGTTGTAGGGTTTCAAATTGGAATTTTCAATGGATCTGAATTGGAAGCTTTTGCTGTAGGTATTGATTATGCACAAAACCAGCAGCATTCCATATACGGGCGTATGCTTGTTGAGTTTATTCAAATGGCTTTAAGTAAGAAGTGCAGTTCCATTGCATTTGGCAGAACAGCCGGTGAAATGAAATCAACCTTTGGCGCATTTCCAGTTAAAATGAAAGTGGCAGCGCGTCATCCTGGTTTTTTTCGAAACATGATGCTAACTCCCTTTTTTAGAAATGTTCATCCTGCAGACGAGCCACAGCGCTATCCGTTTAAAGGTGAAGTGGCGCTGCGTGCAGAACAAGAACAGAAAATATGGAACAATGAAATTGAATAAGAAGCAAGAGCGAATTGTTCTCATTACGTTGGCAGCCATTCAATTCACCAACATTGTGGACTTCATGATCATGATGCCTATGGGTGATCTGCTGAAAAGAGATTTACACATCAATCCAACAGGATTCGGTTGGCTAGTCAGTGCCTATGGATTGGCTGCCGGAATTACGGCATTTATTGGCGTTTTTTATCTCGATTCATTGGATCGAAAGCGAGCAATGTTGGTGGCTTATCTGGGATTTATTCTCGGAACTCTGAGCAGTGCAATTGTACCCACAACCACCAACTTGGAATTGAATTATGCTTTATTCATTGGTACGCGCATATTCACCGGATTTACAGGAGGTTTACTTGGCGGACTAGTTATGAGTATTGTTGCAGATGTGTTTCCAATGGAACGCAGAGGAAGAGCTATGGCGACCATTACCCTTGCTTTTTCGTTTGCTTCAGTTGTAGGTGTGCCTATTTCGTTGATGCTGGTAGATTTATTTGAGGGCAATTGGCACGTGCCTTTTTATTTGGTAGCAGGCTTGGCGGTGCCTTTTTGGATTTTAGCTGGGATTTATTTGCCTCGACTGAGAGATCACCTTGATACGAGTAAAAAGTTTCAGCCGCTGGAAACCATTTCATACACGTTTTCGAATGCTGCTCAGAGGAGTGCATTGCTCTTTACAATTTTGTTGGTTTTAGGACAATTCACTATCATTTCCATGCTAGCCCCATTCATGATAAGCAATGTGAAATTGGAACAAGAAGAAGTGAAATACATGTATCTCGTTGGTGGATTATGCACTGTTGTGAGTTCCATATTAATTGGGAAATTTGTAGACAAATTGGGGCGATTTCGGGTTTTTCAATTCTTTGCATTGGTTTCCATTGTTCCCATATTTGTGAATACTCACCTCAGTGAAACACCTTTGTGGTTGGTACTTATTTTATCTGGTATATTTTTCATTTTTGTCACAGGAAGAATGATTCCTGCAAATACCATAGTCTCTGGCGTTGTGAATCCGAAATATAGAGCTGGTTTTATGAGTTTGAATTCGGCGGCGCAAAGTTTAGCAAGTGGGACAAGTGCCGCTATTGCGGGAATGATTGTAGTGCAGCCAGATGTCAATGGCCCCATGTATCACTATGATACGGTTGGGTATGTTGCAATTTCATTCACGTTTTTGGCCGTTTTAGTCATGATTCGTTTAAAAAAAATTAGCACATGAGAGCAATTGAGCAAATACCACATGAGCGCATGCGCATTGTAATTCATTCATGGAATGGAAAGTGGATTGTTGAGTTCGAAGCAGCTTCGTACAAACAAACCATTAAAATAGATCAAGAGCATCTTCCGAATGTAAATGACATTAAAAAATTACTCAATCAAGATTTTTTGAATAATATTGAAGAACAATTTCAGCAATTACATAAACTATGGACTCTCAATTACCGACAAACCCTGAACCCGCAATAAATTCTGTGAGCCAAGAAAAGAAAGGCGTTCCTTATTTAACTGTACTTGCAATGCTTGTGTCGGTTGTTTCTTTGATTTTTGTCTTGCTGCAATACAATCAAATTTCCACACTAAAAGACGAGGTAAGTAAATCTAAAATTACAGATTCCATTAGCCCTGGCCAAGTGAAGGTGGCCTACGTGAACTTAGATAGCATCAACGCGAAATATGAGTTTATTCTTGAGAAGTCGAAAGAGCTGCAAGCGAACTTGGAAACGGCCGATAAAAAACTGCAACAAGAAATTCAAACCCGACAAAAAGAAGCTGATGAATTGATGTATTACATGCAAAATGGTAATCCTACTGCTGAGGATAAACGTGTGAGTGAAGGTAGACTCATGCAACTTCAAAATGAACTGGCTCAAATTCAACAGCAGGAAGAACAGCGACTCATGGAAAGTGAAACGGCTTTGCAAACTGAATTGCATAACAGAGTAAGTGAATACATTGAAAAGGTATCGAAAGAGCAGGGCTGGGATTATGTCTTTGCTTATCAGCAGGCTGCTCCATTGTTGATGTTTGGAAATCCGCTGTATGATTTAACAAGCACCGTAATTACCGGATTAAACGAAGAATACACGAAGACCAAGCAGTAAAAGATGACCATTGCTGAAATAAAATACAAAGAGAATATTGCTGAGTACATTTTGTATTTGTGGCAAATGCAAGATTTACTTCGTGCTGTTCAATTTGATGTTGATGCCTTGGACGGTTTTATTCGTTCATATTTGCCTAATGAAGATCGTGTAGCAATAGAAAAAGAATGGTTTGGTCAATTGGCCAATACAATGCAAAAAGAGCAGGTGCAGAAGAAGGGGTCTATTTCTGAATTATCTGAATTGATTGGTGAATTGAATTTTTTGCATCAGACCCTAACCACCTTGCTGAAAGATAAAGAATACATGGAAGTGTATGCCTCTATTCAAGAGCCTTTGAGTGAATACAGAAAGCGTTCGAATGTTGATCAAATGACCGATGTTGAAATGTGTTTAACAGCTTTATACGGACTCTTAATGCTTCGTTTGCAAAAGAAAAATGTGTCTGAAGAAACACAGGAAGCCATGCAGGTATTCTCAAGATGGATAGGTAAATTATCCGGTCACTACCATGCTATGAAACGTGGTGAATCACTACAACATTTTAATTAATGGCTACGTTCACTATTCAAATTTAACTCTATGCGTTACATCATTTCAATTTGTACACTATTCATTTTTCAGATTTCATTTTCACAGAGCCACTCCGATTATGGTATGGTGAAAGTCAAGTCAGCCCAAACACAGAATACATTTGGATACAACGCTGGATATTATGTTGAGTTTCAAAACAATTCAAAAAAAGTAGTGGATGGACTGAAATGGGAAGCGAAATTTTATGATAATTTCGGAGATTTAAAAGGTACTCGTGATGGTCAATGGCAGTCAGGTAACTTTACAGAGCCTATTTCAATTGGAGGAACAACTCAAGATTTGGAAACGGTTTGGGTTGAAGGAGCAACTAAAGTATTTATTCGAATTAAAACAGTACACTATACAGATGGTACTGTAGTCAAGCGCAATTAATAAAACTCCAATTGCATGGTCACAGGACCATCGTTTATGAGTTCCACTTGCATGTCTGCCCCGAATATTCCAGCTTGAACAGGGACGAATTTAGCCAGTTCTTTCAAAAAGAAATCATACAGGGGAATAGCTTGCTCTGGTCTTGCAGCTTCTATAAAACTGGGTCTGTTTCCCTTTTGTGTGTTGGCGTATAGAGTGAATTGACTCACAACTAAAATCTCACCTGAAACCGTTTGAATATCTAAATTCATTTTTCCATCTTCATCGCTGAACAGCCTAAGCTTCGCTATTTTTTCAATGGCAATTTTGACCGTGTCTTCGGTGTCTGCATGGTGAACTCCCAAAAGAAGCAAATAGCCACGACCAATTCGAGACACTTCTTGCTTGTTCACAGTAACCGAGGCTTTTGTTACACGCTGAAGAATGATTTTCATTGGTGGTAAGGTTCGTTAAGGTGTGATTTTGACATGAACGTTTCGAGATTATCATCTGTTTCCACCAACAGCCAACCCTTTTGAATATTGACTTTGACAATTTTTAAATAATGGTAGTCTAATTTGTTGAGCTTACGTACATCATCTCCATGAATGAGAATTCGATGAAAAACAATTTTGTTCATGCTACTTCTCCAACGCCTTCTTTCATATTCACAATTTAACGTTTTTCCGAAGTCGGAAATGAGACATTCGCAGCCGTAGGTTACAGAATGTTCCGGAGTATCACCAGTAAGTGAAATGTATATGTCGGCATTTTCTGAAAACGCTTTCATCTCTTCACATTTTGTTTGAAGCGATGAAACGGGTGTTGCTACCACGCACGGACTCTGCATTACATCAGATGCGAAAGCGATACTCGACGATAAAAAAACAATTTTAATGATTGAGACAAACGCAACGGGTATTAGAATCCACTTTTGAATTTTTTGAAAGAAAAGTCGTGTTTGATATTGACTCAAGTGTGCCAATAGAACGGCTATGATGAATGGATAAGCAAGGAAAAATCGCCCGCCCGAGAAAAAAGGAGAGTAACCGCAATCGGCTGTTTTCTCCATGAAAAAGGTCAGTGATGTTCCGAGTAATACAAAGAAAATGGCCCAACTCACAGAAGCATTTCTTTTTCGAAAGAACAA
>JBJTWB010000108.1:0-4165 GCA_046081505.1 Bacteroidota bacterium
CTCTGGTAAATACCCAACCATCTCAACATGCTTTCTTTCCAAAGGCTGATTGAAAAACGAAATGCTACCTGAGTCTGGCTCAATAATTTGATTCAGAATTCTGATGAACGTTGTCTTACCCGCACCATTGGGTCCTAGCAATCCGAAGATTTTTCCTTCTTCGATGTCGAGATGAATGGAATTCAGAGCTTGATGACTACCGTATTTTTTTGAAATGTTCTGTGCTTGAATCGCTAACATAAACGAATTATTACAACGAAAGTAATCTTATTTTAAATGCTTGTTTATCGAAAGATTCATTTCTTTTGAACCATGCAATCGTTAAATGTTGTTTGGTTTAAAAAGGACCTGAGGCTCATGGACCATGAACCATTAACGCGGGCATCGCGCGAGAAGCATGCGGTTTTACTTTTATATATTTTAGAGCCCAGTGTTCGCAATGCTCTCGATTCGCATCCGAGACACATTCAGTTTATACTGGAGAGCATTGCGCAATTAAATCGGCAATTGACTCCATTCAAAACGCAGGTTCATTTGGTTGAAGGGGAAGTCTCTGAGGTATTCGCCGAATTAAATGCATGTTATGCCATTCAGCAGGTTTTCAGCCACGAAGAGTCTGGAAATCAACTCACCTTCCAACGTGATTTAGCCATGAAGAACTGGTTCAGAGCACATCATATTTCATGGATTGAATCACCTACAAATGCTGTTCAACGGGGACAACCGAAAGTGGCTTTTGATTCCTATTGGAAATCATTCATGAGCCAACCCCAACATACTCATGAGTTAGAAAAAACCGCCTTTGCTCATTGGAAAACTTCACGACTTGTTGAAATTAAAAATCAATGGAATTACGAACATCCAGTACAAAGAGGCGGAGAAGACCAAGCATGGAAGTATTTGAATTCTTTCCTGGAGATAAGACATAAGAAATACATGAAAAGCATTGGAAAACCGGAGCTTTCTAGAACGGGGTGCAGCCGTCTTTCGCCGTATTTAACTTATGGAAACATCAGTGTTCGAAGTGTCATTCAGGCAACCGAATTCAAACTTAAGCAAGGAGCCGACAAACGAAATTTAGCAGCATTTCTTTCTCGAATGCATTGGCATTGCCATTTCATTCAAAAATTTGAATCCATGTGTTCAATGGAATTTATCAATGTTAATGCGGGATACAATAACTTTCGGACAGAAGAGGACTCTAAATTGATTGCGGCATGGAAACAGGGACGAACGGGTTTTCCATTAATAGACGCATGCATGCGATGCCTTGAAAAAACAGGATATATCAATTTCAGAATGCGTAGCATGCTTGTTTCATTTGCAACGCATCATTTGCAGCAACCTTGGCAAGCCATTGCCCACCATTTGGCACGGTGCTTTTTAGATTATGATCCAGGAATTCATTATCCGCAATTGCAAATGCAAGCGGGAACCATGGGCATTCATACCATTCGCATTTACAACCCAGTTAAACAAAGTTTCGATCAAGATCCTGAAGGACACTTCATACGAAAATGGATCCCTGAACTTTGTGATTTACCAACGCCTTTTGTGCATGAACCTTGGAAATTATCTGAAATGGAACGCCTGTCCTACGGTATTGATTATCCGCATCCGATCATTGATTTGCAGCAGGCAGCTAGGCATGCAAGAGAAGTCCTGTGGGGGAAACGAAAAAGCAAAGAAGTCAAACAACACAATGCAGAAATTATTTTGAAATTAGTTACGCGAAGATCAGAGATGCACGATTAACTTCCTTGACTATCTTTGCTCTTCTAAATTAAGATCTATGAATATTGCTGTTGTTGGAACCGGATACGTTGGATTAGTGACCGGAACATGCTTTGCTGAAACCGGAAATAATGTCATTTGTATTGACATCAACGAAGAAAAAGTGGCACAAATGAAGGCTGGTAAAATGCCCATTTATGAGCCTCACCTCGATGTACTTTTCGAACGCAATATTCGCGAGGGTCGCTTACAATTCAGTACCGAATTGGCAGCATCTATACAAGATGCTCAAATTATATTTTTAGCTCTTCCAACACCTCCGGGTGAAGATGGAAGTGCCGACCTCAGCTACGTTTTAGGGGTAGCCAAAGAGTTGGGGAAGATCATGACCGACTATAAAATTATCGTAGATAAGAGTACTGTTCCTGTAGGGACAGCCGAAAAGGTTCGCGAAGCCATTGCCGAGAATTGTACCGTACCATTCGATGTAGTGAGCAATCCTGAATTTTTGAGAGAAGGATTTGCGGTTGATGATTTCATGAAGCCAGACCGTGTAGTGGTTGGTACCCGAAGTGATCGGGCGAAACAACTCATGGGCGAGTTGTACAAGCCTTTTATTCGTCAGGGGAATCCCCTCTTGTTCATGGATGAGCGTAGTGCTGAACTTACTAAATACGCTGCAAATGCCTTCCTTGCTACTAAAATTTCGTTCATGAATGAAATTGCCAATTTCTGTGAAAAAGTGGGTGCCGACGTAGATATGGTTCGTTTGGGTATTGGTTCGGATGATCGCATTGGCAAACGATTCTTGTTTCCAGGTATAGGTTATGGTGGAAGTTGTTTCCCGAAAGATGTGCAAGCCCTTGCCAAATCTGGAATTGAAGGAGGATATGAATTCAAAATCTTAAAGAGTGTCATGAAGGTGAATGAGCGCCAGAAAACGGTGATGCTTAAACCCATTTTAGATCATTTCAATCAAAGCTTAACTCACACAAAAATTGCAATTTGGGGATTGGCATTTAAACCCGATACGGATGATATTCGTGAGGCTCCTGCACTTTATATGATTGAACACTTACTTGAAGCTGGTGCTACCATTACGGCCTACGATCCCGAAGCCATGGAAAATGTGAAGAAGCAAAAGAATTATCCAATTAAATACACAACTGATGCATACGAGGCGCTGCGCGACGCAGATGCTGTGTTAATTTGTACCGAGTGGGGATTGTTCCGAAACCCCGATTTTGAAAAGATCTCAGGTCTCTTGAAATCTAAAGTCATTTTCGACGGACGTAACCTCTATGAATTGGATAAAATGGAACAATTGGGTTACACATACTACAGCATAGGTAGAAATACGGTTCACGCAAAATAAAATGGAAAGAGTACTTATTACCGGTGCAGCCGGATTTCTGGGAAGTCACCTGTGTGACCGATTCATCAAAGAAGGTTTCGAAGTTGTTGGAATGGACAACCTCATTACAGGAGATCTTAAGAACATTGAACATCTTTTTCCGAATGAACATTTTACATTTTACAACCAAGATGTATCGAACTTCATTCATGTCCCCGGAAAGCTTGATTACATCGTACACTTCGCATCTCCCGCCTCTCCTATTGACTATTTAAAAATTCCAATTCAAACCTTAAAAGTAGGTTCATTGGGAACTCATAATTGCTTGGGATTAGCAAAAGAGAAGAAAGCAAGAATCATTGTAGCATCAACATCTGAAGTTTATGGTGACCCGTTGGTACATCCTCAAAAAGAAAGTTACTGGGGGCATGTGAATCCTGTTGGACCACGCGGAGTTTATGATGAGGCCAAACGCTTCCAAGAAGCCATTACCATGGCCTACCACACGTACCATGGACTTGAAACCCGCATTGTTCGCATATTTAACACCTATGGTCCTCGCATGCGCCTGAATGATGGTCGTGTGTTACCCGCATTTATTGGCCAAGCCATTCGTGGAGAAGATTTAACTGTTTTTGGAGACGGATCTCAAACACGCTCTTTTTGTTATGTAGATGATTTGGTAGAGGGAATTTACAGATTGCTTTTGAGTGATTATGCTCAACCCGTAAATGTTGGAAACCCCGACGAAATAACCATTTTAGATTTTGCGAAAGAAATCATTCAGCTCACCGGAACTGACCAAAAAATCATTTTCAAAGAGCTGCCTACTGATGATCCGAAACAACGTCAGCCAGATATTACACTGGCTCGAGAAATTTTAAAGTGGGAACCACAAGTGCATCGCAGTGAAGGTTTGAGAATCACCTATGATTACTTCAAGTCATTGACTCAAGATGAGCTGAACAAAGTAGAACACAAAAATTTCGATAAATACGTGTTCGCACCGTCCACAGCGACCGCCACGGCGGGCAGCGGGCTGGGCGCCGGGCCGCCCTGCACGGAGCCGTCGGCGAT
>JBJTWB010000109.1:0-1724 GCA_046081505.1 Bacteroidota bacterium
CTAAACCTTAACCAAAACCCCCGAAGAAGTCGGGATATTATGAAGCAGTTTCCTGCCCTACTTCACTTTCATTTTTCTTGCCTAAAATTTTCATGACACGTTCTTTTGTTCTTTCACTTAAAAGATACATGACTGGGACAAGAATGAGTGTGATTACCGTTGCAAAACTCAATCCGAACACAATGGTCCAAGAAAGAGGCCCCCAGAAGGCGACACTATCTCCACCAAAATAAATTTTCGGATCAAGTTCTGTGAACATGGATACGAAGTCAATATTGAATCCAACCGCTAGAGGTATCATACCCAAGATGGTTGCAGTAGCCGTGAGCAATACAGGTGTCATACGTACTCTTCCGGCTTCAATTATAGCAGGTATAAGTTCATATCCATCCTTGCGAAGTATGTCTGTGAATTCGACTAACAATATTCCATTTCGAACTACAATACCGGCAAGTGCAACAATTCCAACTCCGGTCATAACAATGCTGATATCCATCTCAAAAATGGCCAGACCAATGAGAACTCCAATCACAGAGAATAAAATTTCAGACATGATAAGTACCGTTCTTCCAATGGAGTTGAATTGCATGATTAATATGAGAATAATCAATGCCATAGAAATCATAAGGGCTGTTCCAAGGAAACTTGCGGTTTCAGCTTGTTCCTCTTGTTCTCCTGTTAAGTTAACAGTTACTCCTTTTGGCAAATTGTCAAATGCAGCAGCCTTCTCCTTGATTTGGTTTGCGACTTCATTTGGATTGAATCCAGACATTACATTGGAACTTAGCGTAACCACACGCTTCTGATTTTTTCTCTTTATTCCTGCATACGTTGAACTGTATTTCACGTCGGCAAATGCACTAATTGGAACCTGTCTCACTTGCCCCATCATGGTCATATCTCTGAACGTGATTGGGATGTTTTTGATTTCCTCTAAATTATTTCTTTGTTCTTCTTTTAAACGAATTTGAATGGGGTACTCATCTTCATCGTCGCGGAAGCTGGTTGGGTTATCAATACCGAATATTGCTTTTCTAATTTCAATACCCACCTGAGCCATTGATAGTCCTTCACGGTTGCATCTCTCTCTGTCTACATCTATGATTATTTCCGGCTTGTTGCGTTGTAAATCACTTTTCAATTCTTCAACACCAGGTACGCGTTGGGCGTCGAGATAGTTTTTCAAATCAACGCTAGCTTGAATTAGGTCTTCAAAGTTTTCACCTGAAATTTCAATGTTGATTGGCTTCGCAGTAGGCGGACCGCTTTGCTCCTGATCAACAGAGATTTCAACTCCAGGAATACCCTGAACGGCTGCCCTTATTTTTTCAAGATATTCGGTTGTACTTTGTCCATTGCGCTTTGAGAATTCAACAAACGCAACACCCACTTTGGCTTTGTGCGAATAAGGGGCGCGGTCATCTTGCGACTCATTCGCACCCACGGCAATGTTTGTAATTACTGATTCAACCATGGGGTTGTTTTCACCAATTACACCGTAGATGCGGTCTTCTATTATTTTGGCCACACTGTCTGTTGCTTCCGCTTTTGTTCCTACAGGCAGCGAAGCATATACATAGACAAAGTTGGGCTCAGCTTTCGGGAAGAAAACCACTTTTGGGCTTCGTGCCATAGTAACACCAATGGACACAAAAAGAAGTGTAAGCATCCCAACAAAAATTGTTCTTGGTCTTTTGAGAACAAGCGTTAGGAATCTGGCGTAG
>JBJTWB010000110.1:0-5290 GCA_046081505.1 Bacteroidota bacterium
CTCAATAGCCGCAACATGCACATAAGGAAAATTCGTACCTGAATATATCTTACTCAATTTCGAATGATCATTCGGTTTGGTACGAACTATCAAGGCCTCAACTTCAGGTAAAATAGTTCCAAAATCAGAAACCATTAAATCTCCTTCTCTTTCTTCTAATTCAACTGTAACCAGTTGTGCCAGATAAAAAACCTGATTCACACTGTTAATCACACTAGGGGCTTCGGCCATGATGTGACCCGCATTTTCCGTATGCGTGCCATGTCCATGCGGATTAAACGCAACATTACGAAAGTTCACTGCACCCCCTGCCGACACCGAACCCGTGAATCGTTCTGTCATGACAGGTTCAATTCTTGCCGCATCTACATACCAAGCACGTGGTCCATCCTCAGAAAGCGCTATAGACAAATCATGTCCATTTTTTAAGTTGAACGTATAGCCAAATAAATCAATCTTCATGTGTTAAAAATAAATGTGAAATTAGGCTGTTTGAAATTAACCACCCAGCAGGTAATAATGAAAAACCCAGCTCGTCTTGTTGAATCCATTGCTTCTTCTGCCATTCCTCTAACACATTTGCATGTTCTTCTCTCCAACTTAAAGGAAATTCATTCCATAAAACACCTTCTTTCGTACGTAATCCGGTCATTAATCGTTCGTTCAATATGTCTACCTCACGAAGCTTTTCCAATTCATAATAATGACCAACTTCTAATCGAATACTGCGAACATATTCGTTGTTGTTTGATACGTTCCACCTTCTATTCCCGTGAGAATATGAATGAGCTCCTGGACCAATGCCCAAATACGGAACGCCCTTCCAATAATTTGAATTGTGAACCGAACGTTGACCGGAACGCGCATAATTACTTAACTCGTAATGCTCATATCCCGCTTTTTCGGAAAGATCGTGCAGCAAAAAGAATTCACACTCCATGCGCTCATCTGGTACTTCAACCAACTTGCCTTGTCTCTCCCACTTACCAAAGGCCGTTTTTTCTTCGATGGTTAAAGCATAACTTGAAAAATGTGGTAACGAAAACGAAAAGAGCTTTTCAATATTCATCAAAAACTTTGATGTGCTTGAATGCGGAATACCGAAAATGAGATCTGCTGTTAAATTTTCGAATCCAGCATCCTGTGCGCGTTTAATGGCAGACTCTGCGTCTTGTCCAGAGTGCTTGCGATTCATTCCGTGCAAGTCATCATCAAAAAAAGACTGAACACCAATACTTAATCGGTTTACTCCGAAGGCACGCATCTGATTTAAAAATGGAAGCGTCACATCTTCGGGGTTCACCTCTACTGTTATCTCCGTGGTATTCGAAATTCCCAAAGCAAGCGGATCAAATAACTTTTTAAATTCATTTTCATTCAACACAGAAGGTGTGCCCCCGCCAAAATAAATGGAAGACAATTCTGAATGAAGCCACTCCTCTTTTCGCCTTCCCAACTCAACATGCATGCAGTCTATAACCTCTTCCTTGTTTTTCAAAAGTGTAGAAAAGTGAAAATCACAATAGTGACACGCGTGTCTGCAAAAAGGAATATGAAAATACACGCCAAGCATCGCGCGAAATTAATTAGCTTCGCATACAAATTCATCTTCATGAAAGCTATTTTAAACGGACAAGAGGAAGTTATTTTTGATTTGAGTGAAAAGAAGATTCAGTTTGATCTTCTTCAAGAAGGAAAATTTCTGAATATCATCCACAACAACCAAAGCTTTACATGTGAAATTTTGAGTGTTTCACACGAAGAAAAAAAAGTAGGGTTGCGTTTAAACGGCAAAGAAATTCACGTGCAACTGGAAGACGAGCTTGACCTACTGTTAAAGACCATGGGAATTACTAGTGGCCAGTCTGCCAAGGTAAAACAAATCAAATCGCCCATGCCCGGATTGGTGCTTTCCATCAATTCCTCAGAAGGGCAACAAGTTCAAAAAGACGACGTTCTTCTCATTCTTGAGGCTATGAAAATGGAAAACGCCATTAAATCTCCACAAGACGGTGTCATTAAATCCATTCATGTAAAAGCGGGAACTGCCATTGAAAAAGGGGTGGTCATGATTACTTTTGAATAAATGAGATATTTTTTACTATTTCTCCTTTTCATATCTTCTTCAGGCGTCTTTGTGTCGGCCCAAGGCAATCCTTGTGCGAATGTGGCGAATCAAATTTTATGCGCAGATGCGCCCTATGAGGCAGATAACCTAGAAGCTTACCCCTTTTCCCTAGGTTGTTTCGATTATGCCATGACCAACTTTTATACGTTTGAAACCGGCTCGAATCAAAATGCATTTATGCAAGTCGCCATCAACTACAGCAATTGCGACTACATTGATTTCACTCAAAATGAGGTGGTCAATGATAGCATTTTTTTCATTGTTGCACAACTGACCCCCGGTGCCGATCCGTGCCTCCCCTCGTCATATTCCATAATTTCATCTTGTGTAGGTAACAATGCCAACATGGATTCAACGGTTTCAGGACTTTCCCTAGAAAGTGAATATGTTTTAATTGTGGGTTCGAATCATGACAACAGTCAATTTGGCCCATGCGCCTATGATGTTGCAATTGGAGGGCCTGCAGTAGACTTAACTGCGAGTGCCAGCCCGTTCAATATTACACTTTGTGAAGGCGCTGACGCCATTGCTACAGGAGCCAGTTCAGGGTCTCCCTACTCATGGTCTCCCGAACCTGAGAATGCAACTTATTCCAGTGATTCTACCTTTACATTCTTCCCCACCAACGCTGGTCAAACCATCTCTCTTTCCGCGGTAAGCACCATTGGTACTTGCACCGTAAACGCGCCCATTTACGTTCACATCAATGAACCCATATACATTTATAATGCGCTAACCCCAAATGGTGATGGTTATGATGATTTTTGGGAAATTTCAGGTTTAAATATTCCATGTTTTGAGGCGGCTGAAGTAAGCGTGTATGACCGTTGGGGACAACTTGTTTTTCGCTCTCTTGGTTATCAAACTCCTTGGGATGGAACAAATAGAGGCAAGTTTTTGCCAACAGGCCCGTATTATTATGTCATTGAACCCAACGCCATAAACGTAGATATTGAACCATACATTGGCATCGTTTCCATTATTAGATGAAGAATGTTATTCCATACTGTTTGTTGTTCTTGTTGCCCTTCTCCATGGAAGCGCAACAGCTTCCGCAGTATACCTTCTTCACATACAATTATATGAACTACAATCCCGCCGTGACGGGGAATACCCCCTGTTTAGAGGCTAAGATTGGCTACCGCATGCAGTGGGCAGAATATGAAGGAGCCCCCCGAACAGGTTACGTAACGGTGCACAATAAATTCGGGGTACGTCGGTATAACTTCCACGGAATAGGTGCCTATGTAGAAACAGACAATGCGGGCCAATTCGGATATACTTCCTTACACGCCAATTACGCATATCACTTGAAGCTTACAAAAGGTTATAGCCTATCAACAGGAATTGGAGTTGGATTCATGCAATACCGCTTCGGTTACGGTGGAATTAACATGCCACAATTGGTTGATGATCCCGCCGTTCAAGGTTCAATTGGCGATATCATATTTCCCGTTTTCAATTTCGGAATGTGGCTGTATAGAAAAGATAAATTTTTTGGAATAAGTGTTAGACAACTTACTAGTCCTAAAGTTGACGGTTTTGCAGACACCAGATTAAAACGCCACTACACCTTTGCTTATGGCAGGGCATTACAAGTGGGCGATGATTTTTCATTTAAGCCCGCCCTCTTGTTAAATTATGTTGGAAAAAGCAAACCCTCTTTGGAAGGTCAAGCTCTCCTTGAATACAAAAGAAAAGTTGCAATAGGTTTAGCTGCGCGAAGCGGGCACGGTGTATCTGGACTTGTAAAGCTCGATGTTCTGCCATATTTAACAGTTGCATACGCTTATGATCTAACAGCCAATCGCATTCGACTGGCTTCGTACAACACCCATGAAATTACATTGGGCTTCAGAGCTTGTGGTATGAAGCAAAAGAATCATGTTCCCTGCGCAGCATACGACTAATGAACATTGAGTCTTTTTTCGAATACTGTCATTCCCTTCACACAGACATTACCGAAGATTTTCCCTTCGATCAAACCACTCTTGTTTTTAAAATCAACGGGAAGATTTTCGCAATGACCGATGTAGATGATTTCGAAGGTGGTGTTAATTTGAAATGTGATCCCGATCGGGCCATTGAATTACGAGAATCGTACGCAGCTATTGTACCCGGATACCACGCAAATAAGAAGCATTGGAACACCGTTTATCCCAACCAGGATGTTCCAGAGCCCCTGTTCAAAGAACTCATTGAACATAGCTTTCATTTGGTTTTTAAAAAGAAAAAATAATTATTTCCTCGTGTATTTTAACACTTTGAAAGCATAGGCATGCTTCTCGTCTTTCTCTTGTGTAAGTAAAAGTTCTGAATCGTATAACTCCTCATCGAATTCAGGGAAAAAAGCATGTGCACCAGGAAACTCAGCCTCTATTCGAGTCAAGTAAATGGAATTCACCCAACCCTCATTCAATGCAAGAGCATAAATCTGTTCACCACCAATGACAAACGTCTCGTCTTCAGACCCCTGCTGCGCAAAAGAAAACGCGTCTCGCAAATTTGAAAAAACATAAGCTCCATCCGCAATAAAATCTGGCTGCCTGGTTAAAATAATATTGACTCTATTTTTAAACGGACGATAGGCTGAAGGTATGCTATCCCAATTTTTCCTGCCCATAATGACATGGTGACCCTTCGTGGTTTCCTTAAAAAACTTCATGTCGTTAGGTAAATGCCACATCAAATCATTGTCCCTGCCAATGGCCCTGTCTCTGCCCATTGCGGCTATTAGTGAAATTTCCATTATACTGCAACTTCGGCTTTAATATGCGGATGAGGGTCGTAATTTTCAATGGAAATATCATCCATTGTAAATTGAAATAAATCTTTTACGTCAGCATTTAATTTCAAAGTAGGAAGTGTTCTAAATTCCCTAGACAATTGCAATTTGGCTTGCTCAACGTGATTGGTATACAAGTGCACATCGCCTCCCGTCCAAACAAAATCACCTACCTCTAAGTCACAAACTTGTGCAATCATATGGGTCAATAGCGCGTAGGAAGCAATATTAAAAGGAACTCCGAGGAAGGTGTCACAACTTCGTTGATACAATTGACAACTCAATTTTCCTTCAGCTACATAAAATTGAAACAAACAATGACAAGGAGGTAAAGCCATTTGATCAATAAATGACGGATTCCATGCTGAAACAATATG
>JBJTWB010000111.1:0-2332 GCA_046081505.1 Bacteroidota bacterium
GCATTGCGTGGATTAGTCGATCACACAACTGTTTCAAAGCCCGTTGAGTTTCTTTCATTCGAGTCTGCCCCAGTACCTGATGGTGTTCATTATGGCTACAGCGAACTTGAGTAATTGTTTCCACTACCATATTGGGTGTAAGCATCATTGCGGCATGCCACGTATTCATGAACGGATATAAACAACGCAACAACACTGAAAATGCCATTCATGTGACAGGAATGGGCACGAAAGACTTTGATTCTGATCTTATTGTATGGCGTGGAAGCTTCTCTAAAATGAATTTTGATTTGCCTGCCGCTTCAGCTTCTCTAGATGCTGACAAGAATAACATTAAAAACTACCTGGTTTCTAAAGGCGTTAACGAATCTGAAATAGTCTTTTCAGCGGTTGATATTCAAAAGCAATTTGATGATGTTCGAAATGGAAATGGTGACGTAGTCAGCTCTGTTTTTGTTGGTTACATACTGACACAAAGTGTTACCATTGAAAGTCAAGATGTAAATCGCATAGAGCAAATCTCGCGTGAAGTCAGTGAGTTAATCAATACAGGAGTTGAATTTTACAGCGAAGCCCCCGAATTCTATTACACCAAATTGGCTGAACTGAAACAACAAATGGTGAAAGAAGCTACAGAAGATGCGCGTATGCGTGCCGAAAAAATTGCAGAAGCATCAGGTAGTGAATTGGGGAATTTAAAAAACGCTGAAATGGGTATTTTTCAAATTGTAGGACAGAATTCAAATGAAGATTATTCTTGGGGTGGTACTTTCAATACAGGCTCAAGAAGAAAAACTGCATCGATTACTATGCAATTGGAGTTTGAAATAGATTAATTTTGCAGCAAACCTAAATCAAGAAACCTTGGATATTATTGAAATTTTAGCAATCACAGCAATTGCACTCTACGGCTTTTTTCTATTGTTCATATTCATTTATTCAATTGTTCAGCTGAACTTAGCAGTACAATTTGTACGCAAACACAACAAGAAACAAATTAAACCGGAACTTTCAGATGAAGAATTACCTATTGTAACCATTCAACTTCCTGTTTATAATGAGTTGTATGTAATTGAACGATTAATTCACGCCTGCTGCGAGTTCGATTATCCAAAAGATAAACTTGAAATTCAAGTGCTCGACGACGGGAATGATGAATCGGTTGAAATTGCAGCAAGACTAATTGCCGAAAAACAAAAGCTCGGTATAGATATTCAACACATTCGTAGAGAAGATCGCAAAGGATTTAAAGCCGGCGCTCTGGCATACGGACTTACCATTTGTAAAGGGGAATTCACCGCAATTTTTGATGCTGACTTTGTACCACGAGCCGATTTCTTAAGACAAACCATTCCATTCTTCTACAGCGGAGATAAAATTGCCGTAGTTCAAACACGCTGGGAACATTTGAATGAAGATTATTCTGTCCTCACAAGACTTCAAGCCTTTGGATTAGACGCGCATTTCACAGTAGAGCAAATTGGAAGAAACTTCAGCGATCACTTCATCAATTTCAACGGAACAGCCGGTGTATGGAGAAAAGAGGCCATTGCCGATGCCGGCGGATGGGAGAGCGATACCATCACTGAAGATTTAGATTTGAGTTACCGTGCTCAGTTGAAAGGTTGGAATTTCGTATATCTTCCTGCAATTGGATCTCCTTCCGAATTACCTGCTGAAATGAATGCACTTAAGGCTCAACAATTCAGATGGACCAAAGGAGCAGCAGAGTGTACACGTAAAAATTTAGGAAAAGTATTCAAAGCCAAAGACCTCGGCTTCGCCCACAAAGTGCATGCGAGTTTTCACCTCATGAACAGCTTGGTTTTCTTAAGCATTCTTGGGACTTCACTTTTAAGTATACCAATGTTATTCATCAAGCATTATTTTGATGGAAAACACGGTTACGCGGATTTATCGTGGGCGTTTTACGTAGCCTCATTCTTCCTTGTAAGCTTTTTTATTCTTGGATTCTTCTATTGGGTATCTCGCCCACCACAACCTTTCTTTCAAAAACTTGGCAGATTCGTTATTGATTTCCCCCTCTTCCTTGCGGTAAGTATGGGACTTTCGCTTCACAATGCAGTTGCAGTTATTGAAGGATTAACAGGTAAGAAATCGGCTTTCGTGCGCACCCCAAAATTTGCAATTAGCACGGGAAAACAAGGAACTTGGACAGATAAGAAATACCGCGCAATTAAAATTTCACCACTAACTGTTTTGGAATTTATTTTCTTACTCTATTTCGCTGGAGGATTAGTTTGGCCTTTCTTGCTATCAGCCTCTGAAAGTCGTGTCACCTTAACCGATTTCGGCCTAATGCCTTTTCACA
>JBJTWB010000112.1:0-3817 GCA_046081505.1 Bacteroidota bacterium
TCAAAATCTTTCTTTTCCACTTTGAAATTCAATATTTCAATCAGCTTATTCGCCGAATCGCGAAGACTGCTTGTTGGGTACTGATCCAAGAAATATTGGAATTCATCAATTGCAACTTGAGAATCTAATTGATCCAATGAGTAATTGGGGGAAAGCTGATAACTGCTCATTGCTGCCATAAAAAGGCATTCCTCAGAACGTTTGGAACCCTTGAACGATTTCGCATATGCCTTAAAATAATAATTGGCAGAGTAGTAATCTTTCAATCCAAAATTGGTCTTTGCAAAATAGTAGTAAACCTCTTCTGCTTCTTGCTTTCCCCGGGTAAGTCCTACCAATTCCTCGAACATAGGAAGAGCCTTGTAGTATTCGCCATCTTCGTAATACTGCTTAGCTGATGCTAATTTTTTTACTGGATCCGTTTCTTTCACCGCCTTGCCGTATTCTGTGCATGCGTGCAGCAGTAGAGCGCAGGATAAAAAAAACAACAGTTTTCCTTTCATGGCGTCAAAAGTACATTTATTTCCTGAAAAAGCGTGCTTATGTCACAACTCAATGTTCACAACTCATGCGGTTTTTAAAATGGAAAGAATAAGGTAAACCATTCGATTTCTTATTTTTGTTAAGGATTTAAAACGATTTCAAGTGGATATTTTCGAAAAAATTAAAAACAATCGCGGGCCTCTTGGTCAGCACAGTAAAGAATCTCATGGCTACTTCACATTTCCAAAATTGGAAGGTGAGATTGCTGCACACATGACCTTTCGCGGTAAGCCCGTGCTTACTTGGAGTTTAAATAATTATTTGGGATTAGCAAATCATCCAGATGTTCGCAAGGCGGATGCGGATGCGGCTGCAACATGGGGACTTGCCTATCCAATGGGCGCTCGAATGATGTCTGGTCAAACCAAATATCATGAGCAACTGGAACAAGAATTGGCTGCTTTCATGCAGAAAGAAGATGCGTTCTTATTGAACTACGGTTACCAAGGATGCATGTCGGCCATTGAAGCCTTGTTAGGTAGAAATGATGTTGTCGTGTATGATTCGGAGTGCCATGCGTGTATGATTGATGGTATTCGATTACATCACGGAAAGCGTTTTGTTTTCCAACACAATGACATGGACAGTTTTGAGAAAATGTTGAATCATGCGAAACGTATTACAGATCAGTCAGGTGGTGGAATTCTGGTTTTAACGGAAGGGGTATTTGGAATGGCTGGTGACCAAGGTAAAATCAAAGAAATTGCAGCTTTTAAAAAGCAAATTCCATTTCGATTATTTGTTGATGATGCTCACGGGTTCGGTTCAATTGGAGAAAACGGAAGAGGAGCGGGAGATTTCCAAGGAGTGCAGGATCAAATCGACGTTTATTTTGGAACATTCGCTAAAGCCATGGCTACAGTAGGTGCATTCGTTGCCTCTGAAGAGCACGTGATTGAATTTTTAAGATACAACATGCGTTCACAAACCTTCGCCAAGGCCCTTCCTATGCCTATTGTGATTGGTGCATTGAAGCGTTTGGAAATGATTCGTACCATGCCCGAGTTACAAGAAGGGCTTTGGAGTATTGCCAGAGCACTACAGAGTGGTTTAAAAGATGCTGGATTTGATATTGGTCACACCAACTCTGTAGTTACCCCTGTTTTCTTGAAAGGATCATTGGGTGAAGCAACAAATGTTACTTTAGACTTACGAGAAACATACGGAATATTCTGCTCTATTGTGGTGTATCCGGTTGTTCCAAAAGATGTGATCATGTTACGCTTGATTCCAACGGTGGTGCACACTTTAGAAGATGTGAACTATACCATTGATTGCTTCAAAAAAGTTCGTGAGAAGCTTGAAGCAGGTGCATACAAGGCAGAAAAGATTGCTGCATGGAGTTAATTTTGTTTCAATCTATTGTGGAAAAATTTGCACTATTGCAACTTAATTAATAATTCATGAAAAAGAAAATTGTTCTTTTACTTTCTTCAGCCTTTTTAGTATTTACTTTTTTTGCTGGAATTCTTACCAATAATGGTAAAGCCGGTGCTACAGGGTCACCAGGAGAAAATAATTGTACCCAGTGCCACAATACCTATGCGGTTAATAGTGGCAGTGGTAGTATTGTTATTACATCAAATATGACCAATTGGGAGTATGTTCCAGGCCAAACGTATCAGGTATCTGTAACAGTTGCTCAAAGCAATGTAAGTTTATTTGGTTTGGGATTTGAAGCCTTACAAAGTTCTGGAACCAATGCCGGTACCTTAACTCCGGGCACAGGAACCCAAATAAAAAATGCATTGGTAGGTGGCAATCAACGAGCGAATATTGTACATACTTTAAACGGTGGTGCTAGCGCGAATACACACACCTTTAGTTTTACTTGGACTGCTCCAAGTACCGATGTGGGTGCCGTAACATTCTATGCAGCTGGAAACGCAGCCAACAACAATGGATCTGATACAGGTGATCGAGTTTATACCGCGTCACAAGTTGTAAATCCTTCAACGGTTGGTATTCAAGAAGATGAACTCATCAATGCCTTTCTAAGTGCTTATCCAAATCCGTTCAATTCAACATTAAACGTACAATTCAGCCTAAAAAATAATGCGAAAGTGCAGCTCAATGTTATGGATTTAACCGGAAAGGTTGTAGCCTCTGAAAATATGAATAAAGCAAGCGGAATACACAACGAATCTATTGATGCATCGAGTCTCAGCAACGGGCTATATATTGTTTCAATCACTTTAGACGGCAAGGTTTTATCTAGCCAACGTGTTGTGAAAAAATAAAAGCATTCAAACAAAAAAGCCTTCCAGTTTGGAAGGCTTTTTTTATTCTCGATTATTTTACATGAACATCAATGTAGGTTCTTCTAGCATGGACTTTAATGTCTGAAGAAATGCTGCACCGCTTGCTCCGTCAACCACTCGGTGATCGCAACTCAGTGTCAATTTCATGGTATGTCCAGCTACAACTTGACCATCTTTCACAACAGGAACTTCGCGAATTGCTCCTACTGCCAGAATACAGGCATCTGGTGGATTAATGATCGCTGTAAATTCTTCTATTCCAAACATTCCCAAATTCGAAATGGTGAAAGTGTTGCCTTCCCAATCTGAGGGTTGTAACTTCTTTGATTTCGCCTTTTCTACAAACTGCTTCACTTCGGCATTGATTTGAGATAGTGATTTGGTATCTGCAAATCGAACCACAGGAACCAACAACCCTTCGTCAACAGCCACTGCTACACCCATGTGCACGTGCTGGTTGTATCTGATGGTATCACCCAACCAAGAAGAATTCACCTTGGGGTGTTGTTTCAATGCTACCGATGTAGCTTTAATTACCATGTCATTGAAAGAAACCTTTGTACCTTTCGCGGCGTTGATCGCTGCTCTGGCTTCAACTGCACGACCCATATTCACTTCCATAGTTAAATAGAAGTGCGGTGCAGAAAATTTACTTTCTGCTAGTCTTCTCGCAATGGTTTTGCGCATTTGAGTAACTGGCTCTTCATGGAATTGTTCCACTTGACTTGCGGTTGTAGCAACGGCTCCGGCTACAAATGCATCTACGTCACGTTTTACAATTCTTCCTCCGTCACCTGAACCAGGAATATATTCCAGTGGAAGACCTTTGTCTTCAGCCAATTTTTTTGCAAGAGGGCTCACCTTCATGCGTCCGTCGTTAACCGGCTTGGGTGCAGAGCTCGCTACAATTTGCTGTGCAGGCTTCGCTGCTTGAGGTTCTGCTTTTGCCACAGGTTTTTCCTCTTTAACAGGTGCTTCTGGGGCTTGTTGTGCCACCTCAGTAACTACGGGTG
>JBJTWB010000113.1:0-1373 GCA_046081505.1 Bacteroidota bacterium
AACACGGAATAAAACTGGGGTTGGTGCTTGACAAGGTCCACAAGCGCTGAAACAAATAACGTCTGCTACAGTGTTTGCATTCGTGACTTGAATTGTACGGTTTCCAGACACATTACAATCTGCAGGAATGTTTTCTGCGAAACCCCAGTCGTTACCGTTGATAAACTTGAACAGCGCAGAGGAAGATGTTCCAATTGAGAAGTAACCTTCGAAAGTACCGTTTCCATCTGGGTCAATCAATTGTGATCCTGCTGGATTCCAACCCTGAAAATCTCCTGCAATAAAAATGCCCGCCGGATTGATACCCGCAGCCTCTTGTGTCATGTCTACGCGGAAACGAATGGTGTTTTGTCCGCAAGCAGCACATGAAGCATAACATACAGTCATGCTTTCAGTTGCATTCAAACCAGAAATGGTCCAATAACGGTTGGCGTCTCCATTAACATTAGGTCTGCATGCATTTGGAACGCTTTCATCAGTACCCCAAGCGTTTCCATTAATAAACTTGAACTCATAGCGCTGGGGAACGAGATCTAACGTTACCGACCAAATACCGTTACCTTGGTCAGCCAAAGCAATAGCAGCAGGATCCCAATTCACATACTGAGGATTTTCCGCTGGTGATAATCCGTCAACATCATTGAAATTACCAGCAATGTGAACACCATTGGCGCTTACTGTTTGACCTGTCATGTCAACATTAAACGTTACAGCAACTTGGGCTTGAGCCATCATTGCCGATAACGCGACGAAAAAGAATGTAAAAATTTTTTTCATAGGTTTTTAAATTAAGTTAGTGTAGTTCGTGTACTTTTAACACTTTCCAAATATATAGCGAAAAAGTGCTACCCACTTCTCTTAGACGAAAATCATGAAAAAAAGTTCCCTATACTTTTCCACAATTCTCCTTTTCATGTCCTGTTTTGCATTTGGACAGCCTGGTAATTGGTTTGAGCAAACCACGCCTCCTAGTATTGAACGAATAGATCCTCCCAATTGGTTCAGTGGTCTAAATAATAGTGAGGTTGAATTGTTATTTTACACCAAAGAATCGAGTGATCTCAGTATTTCAATTCATCCTGAAAGTGAAAAATATGCATCTTTACTTGAAGTGGAAAAGTCAAAATTGAACAACTACTATTACGTAAGACTCGAAATAAAAAAACAGCCCAGCGACAATTACATTTTTTTCATTGTTAATGCTGCAGGGTCATCAGGAAGCTCAATGATTCCTTACTCAATTATCCCTAAATCCGGTAATCCTCAAGGCCTTTCCCAAGCCGATGCGATGTATATGGTTTTCCCCGATCGCTTTGCCAATGGTGATGCGAGTAACGATTCTGTTGCAAATTATTTCCAAGGTGCACACCGCG
>JBJTWB010000114.1:0-6983 GCA_046081505.1 Bacteroidota bacterium
ATTGAGCCAGACTCAGGTAGCATTTCGTTTTTCAATCAGCCATTGGAAAGAAAGCATGTCGAGATGGTTGGGTATTTACCAGAGGAACGTGGGTTGTATAAAAAAATGAAAGTAGGTGAGCAGTGTCTCTATTTGGCTCAATTGAAAGGCTTATCTGCAAAAGAGGCAAAGGAAGAATTAGACATTTGGTTCGAACGATTTGAAATTTCAAGTTGGTGGAATAAGCGTGTAGAAGACCTTTCAAAAGGAATGGCTCAGAAAATTCAGTTCATTACCACCGTAGTTCACAAACCGAAATTGTTGATTTTAGATGAACCCTTCAGTGGCTTTGATCCCATTAACGCACAACTTATTGAGGAAGAAATGTTGCGATTGAAGTATGAAGGTGCTACCATAATTCTTTCTACCCATGATATGGGAAGTGTGGAATCGCTTTGCGATCAAATAGCACTTATTCACCAGTCGAATATGATTCTCAACGGAAGTGTTCAAGAGATTCGCAACACCTACAAAACCCAAACGTATGTGTTGGAATTCAAAGGCACGCAGTTGGATATGACCATTGCCCTTGGACATCATTTTGAGCTTAAAGCTGTAGAGGAAAAAGGAGGGGTTCACCAAGCTGAAATTCAAATGACTACAATGCAGAATTTAAATCAGTTGTTGCAAGCGCTTATACCCCATGTTGAAGTTGTTTCTATCCGAGAAAAAATACCGAGTGTACATGATATTTTCGTGCAAACCATACAATCACAACAGGAGGTAGGTCATGAGTAAAATTGGATTAATCATTCGAAGAGAATACACCACAAGGGTTCGTAAAAAGTCTTTTATTGTTATGACTTTATTGGGGCCATTGTTATTTGCAGGATTGATGTTCGGTACTGTATGGGCAACCCTTGCAGATCAGAAAACATATAAAGTGTTGGTTTCGGATCCATATGGAGTAATAACGCGCACAATTTCGGATACCGATCAACATTTGGTTCCGCGATTTCCAGATCGATTCAAAAATTCTGAAAACGTCATTTACGCGTTTACTGATAAGTCCATTGAGCCAGAAAAAATGCAAGACGGTTTGTACAATATCATGGTTGAAGTCGATGATGCCACGATAACTGACGGAAAATGCCAATTGTTTTTTTCTGATTATCCCAGCTCTCAGGTTAAAGATAAAATGGAGGCTGATCTCCAAGAGTCTTTAGAAAGGTTTCGTGTTATTGATTCCCTGCAACTGGATTATGAAAAATACAAACGTGCGAAATTGAAAGTAAGTTTTGCGGAAGTGAACTTGAAAAATCTTGGACAAAAAGATTACACACAACAAAAAGCCATGGTAGGCTTTGGATTTGCCATTCTTATTTACTTTTTCATTTTTCTTTATGGCGTTCAAGTTATGCGCGGTGTCATTGAAGAAAAATCAAGTCGCATTGTTGAAGTTATGGTGAGCTCTGTTAAACCCTTTGAGCTCATGATGGGCAAGGTGGTTGGAATAGGATTGGTCGGTTTAACACAATTTTTAATTTGGGTCTTGTTGTCATCGCTAACCGGGTCATTGGCAATGAGCTATTTTGAATCTCAGTTGGCCGGTGGAAGCGCTGCTGTTGAAAATGGTGTTGTAGTCATGAACGGCATGTCTCAAGCTCAATTGGCGCAGAATCTCATGAATAACGAAGCGGTGAACTGGTTGTTTCAGATCAACTGGCCACTTATGATTAGCATGTTCGTATTCTTTTTCATCGGCGGATACCTGCTTTACGCCAGTCTTTTTGCGGCTATCGGAGCAGCGGTCGATGGTGATACTGATACTCAGCAATTCATGTTGCCAGTTACTTTACCACTTGTATTCTCCTATTTTGTATCGTTCATGCTCATTGAGAATCCAGCAAGCTCAATAGGAAATTTCTTTTCAATTTTCCCGCTGACTAGTCCAATTACAATTATGGTGAAAATAGCCATTGGCGATGGTGGAAATACAGGTGTGCATTGGTTGCATTTGGTTGGAAGTATGTTGTCATTAGTTGTTGCATTTCTGTTTTTCATTTGGTTGGGTGGAAAAATTTACCGCGTAGGTATACTCAGTTATGGCAAGCGCGTGGGATACAGAGACATTTGGCGCTGGATTAAACAGAAAAATTAATGGATTCAAAACGAATAGCTGTCATTGATTGTGGAACCAATACCTTCAATTTGTTGGTTCTAGAATTTGCCAATGAAGAATGGAAGACCATCTTTAAAACCAAGCAGGCCGTTAAAATTGGAGTTGGCGGATTCGACCAAGGAATTATTCAGCCTGACCGCTTGGCTCGGGCATTGGATGCATTAACCTCATACAACGCAACATGTGCGTCGTTTGAAGTAAATGAAGTGAAGATTTTTGCAACTAGCGCTGTTCGCGAAGCTAAAAATGGAAGTCAGTTTGTTTCAAAAGTCAAAGATGTCTTTGGTTGGGATGTACAGGTAATTTCTGGTGATCGAGAAGCAGAACTCATTTATGAAGGAGTCAAATTAGCTGTGAATGGGACGGTTTCAAGTTATTTAATTATGGATATTGGAGGGGGAAGTACTGAGTTTGTGTTGGTAAAAAACCATGAAGTGGTTTGGAGAAAAAGTTATCTCATGGGAGTTAGTCGTTTGTTTGAATGGCTTCAACCTTCGTCACGCATAACAAGTGAAGAAATACATCAACTGAAGTTGAAATGCAATGCGGAATGGGAGGAATTGGTTCAGCGAATAAAAGAAAATGATATCCATACGTTGGTCGGTTCTTCTGGCTCATTCGATACGTTGTATGATATATTTCTGTCGGAAACCAAAAGCGAATCATCTTCAAAAAATTTACATGAAATTCCGTTTTCATATTTCCCTCAAATTCATCAATGGCTCATGTCAAGTACGCTAGAAGAACGACTCGCACATTCTGCAATACCAGCACTTCGTGCGGAATACATGCAAATTTCAAGCTATCTGGTGAAATATGTTTTAACTCAACACACATTCAACACCTTATTGTGTTCTGACTATGCGTTGAAAGAAGGCGTTTTGGCTGAAATAATGAATAAACACAATTAAATTCGCACCATGATTATTGTAACAGGAGCAGCCGGATTCATAGGGTCTGCATTGGTGGCTAGATTAAATGAAGATCGATTCTTTGATCTTATTTTAGTCGATGATTTTTCAAGAGAGGATCGAAAACAGAATTTGGCTGACAAGAAATTTACCGCTCAAATCGATAGAAAAGAGTTTCCGCTTTGGTTAGAGGAAAATGAGAATCAGGTTGAATGTGTGTTTCATATCGGTGCAAGAACAGATACAACTGAGTTCAACGTTGAGATCTTCAACGAACTCAATCTAAACTATACCAAGTCACTTTGGAAAATTTGCGCAAAGCATGCCATTCCTTTTATTTATGCCAGTTCAGCTGCAACCTATGGCAATGGAGCTTTGGGGTATGATGACAATGAATCTGCCATTCCGAACCTTCGTCCGTTAAATCCATACGGGCAATCGAAACAAGACTTTGATGTTTGGGCACTTCAACAAACGGAAAAACCATACTTTTTTGCTGGACTGAAATTTTTCAACGTGTATGGTCCGAATGAATATCACAAGGGCAGAATGGCAAGTGTTATTTGGCATGCTTACAACCAGATTCAGAAAACGGGAGAAATGAAACTCTTCCGTAGTCATAGAGAAGATTATAAAGACGGAGGTCAAATGCGTGATTTCGTTTATGTAAAAGATGTGGTAGAGGTGTGTATTTTTTTCATGCATCATAGAAAAAACTCGGGCATTTATAATTTAGGAAGCGGGAAAGCTAGAACCTTTCTAGATTTGGTGAGGTCCACCTATGACGCAATGAACAAAGAGCCACAGATTTCGTTTATAGATACACCAGAAGATATTCGCGAAACGTATCAATACTTCACCGAAGCCAACATGAATAAACTCATTGCAATTGGTTATACTAAGCCGTTTCATTCATTGGAAGAAGGAGTGTCAGATTATGTGAAAAATTATCTATTGCAAGATTTAAAAATTTATTAAAAAGAGATGAAAAAGCTAGTATTTGCAACACGTAGAGAGAGATTCAATGCAGCTCACAAGCTATGGCATGAAGAATGGGATGAGGCAAAGAATTTTGAAACCTTTGGAAAATGTTCCAATCCCAATTGGCATGGTCATAACTATGAGCTGTTCATTACTGTGAAAGGAGTTCCTGATGAGACTACGGGGTATTGCATGGATTTGAAATACCTGAGTGATATTGTCAAGTCTGAAGTAATCAATAAATTGGATCACAAAAACTTAAATCTAGATGTTGAGTTCCTAAAAGGAATGAAAACCAGCACAGAGAATTTAGCCATTGCCATATGGGAACAGCTCGAGCATTTGGTGTCTACAAAAGGATGTCAACTTCACTGCATTAAAGTAACCGAAACTGAAAATCAATACGTAGAATACTACGGACCACAAGCATGAATCAGGAAGCTATAGAACAAGCTATTCGTTCGGTCTTGCAGCATGTTGGCGAAGATCCGAACAGAGAGGGTTTACAAAAAACACCTGAGCGTGTGGCCAAGGCCTACGGGCATCTCTTACAAGGGTATGATCAAAATGCGAAAGAAGTTTTGGAATCAGCCATCTTTCACGAAGACTACAGTGAAATGGTACTGGTTAAGGATATTGAGATTTATAGTCTTTGTGAACACCACATGCTTCCTTTTTTCGGACGTGCACACGTGGCCTACATTCCGCAAGGGAAAATAGTTGGGTTAAGTAAAATTCCACGGGTGGTAGATGTGTTTGCGAAAAGACTTCAAGTGCAAGAGAGACTGACAATTGAGGTTCGAGATGTCATACAAGAAGTGTTAAATCCGGCCGGAGTGGCAGTGGTTTTAGAATGTCATCATCTTTGTATGCAAATGCGAGGAGTGAGCAAACAAAATAGCTCAACGACCACAAGCGCGTTTAGCGGAATTTTTTTAACAAACGATGCAACACGCAAAGAATTTTTTAGTTTAGTGAACACAAAAAAATAAAAAATGAATAATCACATTCAATTTCATGACGATGCTACTATTGAGAGCAGCACCTCAGTTAGCAAATCATTTGTATCAAATGTTTTTGCCTACATGACTCTCGCACTGCTTATTTCGGGTGGTGTGGCCGCTTACTTTGGTTTGAACGAATCTCTTTTCCTTAGTTTAATGTCTGTTCCGGGAATGATGTGGATTCTCATGTTGGCTCCGCTAGCTTTTGTATTGATCATTAGCTTCGGTTTCAATAAGCTTTCATTCCCCGCTTTATTGATTATTTTCCTGGCGTATGCAGCTACAATGGGGCTGAGCCTGAGTGCCATTTTTGTCATCTTCGAACTAGGTGTCATCTTCAAAGTGTTCTTAATTACTGCCGGCTTATTCGGAACCATGGCTGTATTGGGATACACAACAAAAACCGATTTAACTGCTTTTGGTGGAATTTTAACCATGGCTTTGATTGGTATTGTTATCGCCTCCTTGGTTAATATGTTCATGGGTTCTGAAACCATGGATTACATTATCTCATGTATCGGAGTTTTGGTGTTTACAGGGTTAACCGCATATGATGTGCAAAAAATAAAGAGAATTGGAGCCGGTGTGGAGTATGGAACCGCGACTGCAAGCAAATTAGCTTTGATGGGTGCATTATCGCTATACCTTGATTTTGTGAATTTATTTATGTTCTTACTTCGAATTTTCGGAAGAAGCAGCGAGTAAAAGTGAAGAACTATTACGCCGTTCTAGGTCTGAACCAATCAGCATCTTCAGCTGATATTAAAAAGGCTTACCGAGACGGATGTAAAAAATACCATCCCGACAAAAATGCGCATCCCGATGCGCATTTGTTGTTTATAGAAATACATGAGGCATACGAATTTCTATGTAACGATGAGAACAGAAGATTATATCACATATCCATTTCCAAATCGAAACAAAATGATCGGGTAAGGGAGTGGCAGGAAAAGAAAAGAAGGGAGGCTCAAGCAAGAGCTGTTGAATACGCCAGGCAAGATTTTGAAGATTTTAAAAAATCGAAATACTACCGATTGGCATCTCAAGTCAATTTAGGTTACAACCTCTTGTTTCTGTGTCTATGTTTGGTGATAATTGTAGTTCCCCTCTACCAGTACATTCAGCAACAGGAGTTACCTGAAGCTGAACAAAAACCGTTTATAGCTTTTTTGGTTCCCATGCTTTTGGGCTTTGCAATGGGAACGTACGCCTTCCATTCCTGGTTTATTGAGAAAAAGGATATTTTCAAATAGACCAATTATTTGCTTCCTTTGCACATCAAATTTTCTCAAATGAAACGCACGCTTCTGACCTTGCTTTTTTTGGTTTTTGTCTTATTCTCTCATGCTTTCGAAGGCATGTGGATTCCCTCAATGCTAGATGCCGTTCATGATGACATGAAAGCTAAGGGACTTAAACTTTCTAAAGAAGAAATTTACAGTCTCAATAACTCATCGCTGAAGGATGGAATTGTACTTTTCGGAGGTGGATGTACCGGTGAATTGGTTTCGAAGGAAGGATTGCTATTTACGAACCATCACTGTGGATTCGATTTTATTCAGTATCACAGCAGCCTGGAACATGATTATTTAAAAGATGGGTTTTGGGCGAAAAACCGCAACGAGGAGTTGCCTTGTCCGGGACTCACAGCCACCTTCATTATTGAAATGCGAGATATGACCTCAGAGGTTTTAACTCAACTGAAAGAAATTCCCGATGCCAAGAACAATTTGGCTTCAGCGCTGAATAGCATCTATTCAAACATTTTGAATAAAACAGAATTGCCAAAGAATTGCAAAGCGGTAATTCGTTCTTTCAACTATAACACCCAATACTTCATGGTGGTCTCAAAGACTTATACCGATGTGCGTTGGGTAGGGGCGCCTCCTTCATGTATAGGTAAATTTGGAGGAGATACGGATAATT
>JBJTWB010000115.1:0-7120 GCA_046081505.1 Bacteroidota bacterium
GCTAGCTTGGGCATTTTTCTACCTTGGACAGACTTTACCTTCTACGGCGAAAGGCACCTCAACTGGCTGCACGTTGCAGGTTGGGGGGCAAGTATTTCTTCAGGTGTGAAATTAGAGGCTGGAAAACACTTTTTTGCACAAATAGGCGCCCAATTTGGAAGATCTTTTTTAGGCGATATTCTGCTTGAAGATGAAGGCGCTGCACGAGCGCAACAGTCCATTACATTTTTAGAAAGATCTTGGTCTGTTGGTATGTATATCGGAAAATCGAAAAAAAGAAATTAGTCAACCTGTTGCGGCTCTACCCAATCTCCATGCTCTTGAATAAGAGCAATGAGTTCATCAACAGCCTCCTCCTCGTTCACGTTTTTCTTAACCACATTTTTTTCTTTGTACAAGGTTATTTTTCCTACCCCCGTTCCTACATATCCGTAATCGGCATCGGCCATCTCGCCAGGTCCATTTACAATGCACCCCATAATTCCAATCTTAATACCCTTTAAATGCGAAGTTCTAGATCGAATTTTTGCCGTTGTTTCCTGCAAATCAAACAACGTTCTACCGCAACTGGGACAAGAGATGTATTCTGTTTTTGAAATTCGCGAACGCGTTGCTTGTAAAATACCAAACGCCAATTCATTTGACTTGCCCACTGCAGTAGATGCGTTACCTATGAAAACGCCGTCGCCCAAACCGTCCAAAAACAATCCACCAATGTCTGTACTTGCATACAACATGTACAACTCTTCTTCAAGAGCATAGGCGCGTTCAATAATCACGGGACCAACATAATTCGCATGAATAATTCTGAAAAATGTAGCTCGTAAATCTTGCAATGCCGATTCCTTCTCTGTCGAGAGCAACAGTACCACATGGCTCTGTTCTTTCAAATTTTCAATGGCTGCCGCATTTAAATCCGCGGTTGTACAACGCACAAAATTCAATTTATCCGAACGATCATTCGGTTCTTGAAAACGCTTCCAATCAAAAAGTGGATAATGTCTATCTTTCTGTTTTTGCCAAGTTTCATAATCTTGAATAACGCCTAAAGTTCCGGGTATTTCGAAATCAATAGAATGGTTTCCAATATAAATGAAGTCACATGCAGAGTCTGTAATGTTGAACTTATCTAATTCAACACTGTATCGGTAACCCACTGCAAAAAGTGATGCAGGAGTAATTGATTCTTTATTTGAAAAATCTGCAATGACCCGAGGTACATTTTTTCCCCCAATTGGGCCAACTTCAACAGAATTCCGCTTGTTGAATTCAAACAATGAAATGGGCACCTCCACACGCTCTATTTCTTCTTTCTTTCTATTTGAATAACGATTAACCAGATTACGAGCCACTGGCATCTCAGCCTCTGGGGCTTCTGTCAGTGAAACACGCACGGTATCGCCAATTCCATCTTCCAACAACGCACCTATACCCACTGCAGATTTAATTCTACCATCTTCACCATCACCAGCCTCTGTAACACCCAGGTGCAAAGGGTATGAACGACCGTGTTTCAAAAACTCTTTAACCAAAAGCCGATAAGCATATACCATAACCTGTGGGTTTGAAGCTTTCATGCTCACCACCAAATTGAAAAAATTTTCTTTTTCGCAAATTCGAATGAACTCCAAAGCTGATTCCACCATGCCTTCTGGAGTATCGCCATACCTGCTTAGAATTCGGTCAGATAACGAACCATGATTGGTTCCAATTCGCATGGCTGTACCATGCTGCTTGCAAAGCCTGACCAAAGGAAGAAAACGCTCTTCAATGCGTTTCAGCTCTGCTTGGTAGGTTTCGTTGGTGTAAACAATTTCTTCAAACTTTTTCTTATCTGCATAATTCCCCGGATTCACCCGAACCTTAGCAACAATTCGCGAAGCAATTTCTGCTGCATTCGGTGTAAAATGAATATCTGCAACAATTGGAGTCGTATATCCTCTTTTTCGCAACTCCTCTTGAATAACTGCTAAGTTCTCTGCCTCATTCTTACTGGGCGCCGTAATTCGAACCAATTCGCAACCGGCTTCGATCATGCGAATGCTCTCCTCTACAGTAGCTTCCGTATTCATGGTATCTGCCGTTGTCATGCTTTGAACACGCAAAGGCGCCTTACCACCAAAAACCACCCCTCCTATAGAAACCTCGCGTGTTTCCAGACGTTCGTACCCAAACAATAAATCTTCAAATTGAATCATGCCCTTATAACAATTGGTCAGAGAAAAAGTTGATGCCCCCTATTGAATGGTATCGCTCATTGCAGCAGACATGGACCTGTCCAATTCATCTTCCGCCTCTTTCTCTCGCTGAAATACATCCTTGTACTGTCCTTTGGAAATACATTTAGAAACTGCATTAGTTAGATCGTTCGGAGAGTAATCTGCTTTCGGTTTGTCTTGCATAATATCCTTTTCCACACAAGAACAGATAGTCTCTGCGTCGCTGTCTATATAATTTAATGTTGCAGCTTTGCATGACTTGTGCAATTCTTTTTTCTTTGCGTCTGTCCATACCTCACAAGAAGCCAAGGAAACGGCTGCCATAATGAAAACAAAAAAAACTGTTTTTTTCATAGTCTTTGCGTTTTTAGTATTTTATTTTTTTCTCCCAATTCATTCTTATTTGCCAACTGCCCACAAGCCGCGTCAATGTCCTTTCCCCTACTTCTTCGCACATTCACAATCATGTTTTTAGATTCTAAAAATTTCGCGAAGGCATCAACGCGCTCAGGCGAGGCCTGTTGAAATTCACCATCATCTATTGGGTTATATTCAATGATGTTGATTTTAACGGGAAGTCGTTTGGAATATTCTGCCAATTCCCTCGCATCTGCAATAGAGTCATTAAAATCCTTGAAAATGATATACTCAAACGTAACACGCGTACCCGTTTTTTCATGGAAATGGTGCAGTGCATCGCTCAAAATTTCCAAATTATTCGACTCGTTGATATCCATAATTCGGTTGCGCTTTTCGTCATTCGCCGCGTGCAAAGACAAGGCCAAGTTGAACTTCACTTGATCATCGCCCAACTTCTGAATCATTTTAGCAATTCCCGCAGTGCTTACCGTTATGCGTTGAGGCGACATTCCCAAACCTTCCGGTGTGGTAATCCACCGAATGCTTTCCAAAACGTTTTTGTAATTCAACAGCGGTTCACCCATACCCATATAAACAATGTTGGTCAAGGGGGTTTCATAGTTTTGTTCAGCAAAACGCTTCAAATAATTAACCTGATCAAAGATTTCACCAGCAGATAAGTTTCGCATCATTTTCAACCTACCTGTAGCACAAAACTTACATGACAAGCTGCAACCAACTTGAGATGAAATACAGGCGGTCATGCGCTTTGCGGTGGGTATAAGAACTCCTTCAACCACTTTGCTTCCCTCCACTTCAAATGCACATTTCACCGTGCGGTCAAAACTCACTTGCTGCTCTTTTAACGAAGCAGCATGAAAGCTATACGCCTCATTCAACTGCTCACGCAACCCCTTCGGAAGATTCAACATGACATCAGTGCTCAAGGCATTTTTTTGCCAAAGCCATTCTGTAATTTGCTTGGCGCGAAACGTTGGCTGTCCCCATTCCTTCAATTGCAATTGAAGCTGTTCCATACCTATCTCGCGTAAATCAGGCTTTTTCATGATGTCAACAAAGATAGATTGCCATACATTTGATTCATGCTCAATTGGTACAAAGTTTTTTCACTACTCTTCATCTGCTTCATTTGCGCCCTTGTGACCAACGCACAACCTGACTCGTTAGATGTTGAAGAAAGTCCTCCCTTTGAAATGGCCGGGGATACTCTTCCTCCGCCACCACCTCAGATAGACAGGCAACCTTCCGAATGGCCCAATGATTCAATAAATACAACCCCTTCTCCAGCGAAAAAGATGACGAGTTTTTGTGGAATCGATTTTGGATTCATCTCTTTACGTGGGAAATATGGCAATGCATTTTCTAAATCACATCCCCTGAATTCAAAGAGTTTCTCATCTTACGCCTTCAGAGTGAATCTTTTTCACAAAAAAATAAATATCATTCAAAACTACTTTGGAATAGCTACAGGTGTGGGCTACGCGCATGAGCAGCTTTCGTTTCGGAATTCAACTGTATTTAGTAACTCAGCTCCCGGATTTTCTATTATAGACACGCTGCAATACAAAACAAATCAATTGCGGAGGAACGCTATTTTTGCACCCATACTCTTAGAGTTCAACACCAAGAATAACAATTCAGAAAATAACAACGTGCGTGTGGCTTTTGGTTTGGCATTTTCATACTACTTCGCCCAACAAGGCCTAACAAGATATACGCTCAATTCAAATTCGCATTTAGAATCTAGAATAACGAAAATTTATGGTGCACAAAAAGTTTACGGGGAATTTCATTTGAAATTCTGTTACCGCCAATTCGGGTTTTTTGTGACCGCTCCTTTAAACTCAATTTTTTCACAAGTCAACGCCTTCCCAATTACTTTTGGAATAAATGCAAACTCCAAACTTTTCTAGTGTTTTTTCTTTTCGTCTAAGAACAAGAATTTACTTTTCAATGATAGCCATGATGGCTGTTGCTTTGTTTGCAACAGGCTTGCTCGCCATCTATGACCATCAGGAGCATGAAGAGGTGTACAACGAACAACGCATAAAAAGAAAAGAAAACGCAGTGCGTGCATCACTCTCATTCATGACCTCTCAACACGCCGGTCAATTGCCAGCCGATTCCATTGGTGAATTATTGTCCGATAAAATTTGTGAATTATCTGAAGTACATAACGTATTCATGACTGTTTATGATCTTTACGGACACTACACTGTTTCATTTAACAGCGACTCCCTGGCTACATTGAGACTGCCCGAGCAATTAGATAAAAACTTTACAAAACGTATACTAGACGAAACCAATAGCGCCGCCATTCTACTGCCTTATCCGCATGATACCAAGAAAAACATGGCCTATTGGTGTTACAGAGATGATTACAACAAACCCATCGCAATTATTTCTATGCTTTACGTCAAAGAGGAGGATGGTGAAAAACAGTTATACACCTTTCTGTATGATATAGGGTATGCATACATTTTACTTTTTTTAATTGGGGTAGTAACCGCATTCTTTATTTCTAGAGGCATTACAAAACCTCTGAAAACCCTAAGCAAACGTCTTAGTGCGTTGCGTTTTGGTTCGAACAATGAGCCACTTGTTTGGAAGTCCAATGATGAAATTGGAGCACTCATTCAAGAGTACAACCGCATGCTCATTGATCTGGAATCAAGTGCCAATAAACTGGCTCAGCAAGAACGTGAAACAGCATGGAGGGAGATGGCACAACAAGTGGCTCATGAAATCAAGAATCCGCTTACCCCCATGAAATTGCGCATGCAACATTTGCAACGCACTTGGCAAGAGAAACCAGAGGAATTCAATCAACGATTAACAGATTTCGTTCAAAGCATGTCAGATCAGATTGACACCCTTACTCGCATTGCAGAAGAATTCTCTCATTTTGCCAAAATGCCTCAGCCTCAAATGGAAGACGTTAATATTACCGAGGTGGCAAAGAGCGCCGTTTCTACTTATGACACAGATGACACAGAGGTTCATATTTATTTGCATCAGAATGAAGAGGTCTGGGTTTCCGGTGATAAAACACAATTGATTCGCGTATTGAACAACCTCATTAACAATGCGCTTCAAGCCATTCCAGATGAGCGAAAAAAGAATGTTACCCTTGCCTTAAGAGCTTCAAAAAAAGGCGTTGTAATTAAAGTTACAGACAACGGAATAGGCATCAATTCTGAAATTAGAAAACGTATTTTCATGCCCAATTTCACAACGCGTTCAACAGGAAGCGGTTTAGGTTTGGCCATGGTGAAAAGTATGGTTCAGCTTATGGGCGGCGAAGTTGCATTCCGAACCATTGTTGGAAAAGGAAGTTCATTCTTTGTTTTCCTGCCTGCCAAAAATTAATGGCCTGCTTGGTGCTGCATCGTTATTGAAATTAGCTACTTGAAGATTCAAGGCATACACTCCATCTTCAATTTCATTTTTTACGAATATGAATTCCGTGATGGTTTTATCCCATTGGGGCGCATGCGGTACATTCCAAAACAAATGATGCGCAGCCAAAGCACCACCATCTTCCTCTCTGTCAATACTAGGTAAATCAATAAGAAGATGCTTTACAGATGTCTTGTTCAATTGCTCAATAGCCGCAACATGCACATAAGGAAAATTCGTACCTGAATATATCTTACTCAATTTCGAATGATCATTCGGTTTGGTACGAACTATCAAGGCCTCAACTTCAGGTAAAATCGTTCCAAAATCAGAAACCATTAAATCACCTTCTCTTTCTTCTAATTCAACTGTAACCAGTTGAGCCAGATAAAAAACCTGATTCACACTGTTAATCACACTAGGAGCTTCGGCCATGATGTGACCCGCATTTTCCGTATGCGTGCCATGCCCATGCGGATTAAACGCAACATTACGAAAGTTCACTGCACCTCCTGCCGACACAGAACCTGTGAATCGTTCTGTCATGACAGATTCAATTCTTGCTGCCTCTACATACCAAGCACGCGGTCCTTCCTCAGAAAGCGCAATAGACAAATCATGTCCATTATTTAAGTTGAACGTATAGCCAAATAAATCAATCTTCATGTGTTAAAAATAAATGTGAAATTAGGTTGTTTGAAATTAACCATCCGGCAGGCAATAATGAAACCCCCCGCTCGTCTCGTTGAATCCATTGCTTCATCTGCCATTCCTCCAACAAATTTGCATGTTCTTCTCTCCAACTTGAAGGAAATTCATTCCATAAAACACCTTCTTTCGTTCGCAATCCGGTCATTAACCGCTCGTTCAATATGTCTACCTCACGAAGCTTTTCCAATTCATAATAACGACCATCTTCTGATCGAATACTACGAACATATTCGTTGTTGTTTGATACGTTCCACCTTCTATTCCCATGAGAATATGAATGAGCTCCTGGACCAACGCCCAAATACGGAACGCCCTTCCAATAATTTGAATTGTGAACCGAGCGTTGACCGGAACGCGCATAATTACTTAACTCGTAATGCTCATATCCCGCTTTTTCGGAAAGATCGTGC
>JBJTWB010000116.1:0-6203 GCA_046081505.1 Bacteroidota bacterium
TGCTTCACAATGCTCGGATTTTTACTCGTTTGTAAAGAAGGATTTTGAAATTGAAGTGACCGGTACGAAATGGGTTGAAAAGAAAAATGAGGAATCTGTTCAACAGGCAGAACAATTGTTGAAGACACAATTAAGGAAGGAAATGGCAGAGAAAATTGTTGTTTCCGTTAAAACCTCAACGAAGAATGAAACGGAGGAATTCGGACGACAGTTCAATTCATATTTCAATGAACACGTTGACATTTCTTCAAATGCCAATATTAGTTTCGGATCTTTTAGTTTCTGTTTTGATCGTGACAATAAAAAGTTGTACGGAAGACTCACCATTGACAAGGAGGCATTAGCCTCATCGAATTACGCGGATTGCACTAGTAATTTGAAGTTGTTGAACAATGAAATTCGTGCTGTAATTCGTTCATCGAATAAAGTAGATGCTCAGAAATATACGTTGCGATTAAATGAGCTCAATGCACAGATGCGAACTTCCATTTATCTAAAACCAGATTTGGATGACTCGGAATATGACGATTTGAATGAAGATTGTAATTCTATGATTGCGCAATTAAAATCTTCCCAAACGCAATTGAAGTATGAGTCAGAAATGTCTGCAATTCGCGATTTGCTGAGAGCAGAGAATTACAATGAGGCCATAATAAACTTGAGAAAACTGCAAAGAGAATACAGAGACAATGAAAAAATAGCCAGTGAATTGGAAATGGCAATGGCAGATTATAAACTCAAAGTTAAACGTGAGGTAGTTGTTTTAGAGTCCAATTCGAAATACGAGGAAGCTCTGACCCAATTAGATGCATATTGCTCTTTAATCACTTGCGAATCTGATTTCAAATCGTTGAAGGAAGAATTGAAAAAAGAATATTTCAATAAATTAGCTCTGTCCTTTGAAGATGCCTTGAATAAGGAGGTTGAGGCTGATGTTGTTTTTTACAAGAAAAAACTGGACCAAGTACAAGATGTAAATTTTAAAAAATACAGTGAGCTCGTTGAGTTGTACTTGGTCTATGAACGAAGCAAAGGATTGAATGAAGCAGAAAAATTATTTCATCAGCGGAATTATCTTGAATCGCAGAAGATTCTCTTGACTTTGGAGAAGAAATATGGGAAAGACATTTCCGATTTGAATCATTTGAAAAATAAAGTAGAGCATAAAATCTTTCGGCAGGAAGTTTCAAAAGAGAAAAAAAACAGAGCACATACGTTAGCTTTTCAATTGGGAGCGCAGCTTTTTTCGAATTCGAATGTTGTTGATTCTGTGGGAAGATATGCGCTGAAATCTGGCACGTTTACCTATACAGGTGGGTTATATGTGAAACATAATTTTGAAAAATACAATCGAAGAGGAAAAGGATATCCTGTCAGTTCAGATTTAATAGGAATTCGTTTAAATTACATTGATTTGCCATCTACGCGTTTGCTTCCAACTGTTGTAGATACTTTATGGAGTAAGCCAAAGGAAAAATTTCAAGTTCAATTGGGAGTTGATGGTGTTGCCATTCGGGTTTTTCATTACGGATTTGGTGCTGTTTATCAGTCAGAGATGAATGCAATTAATTTGTCTTCACCTTCTTCATATTACGGTACATTGGGCTTTCGAATTCCATTTGGTAAATTGTCATGGATGAACGATGCATATATACAAACACAGTTTAAAGGTGAGGCTCAATTTTGGTTTAGCTCAGGTTTGTATTGGCGTATGGATTTTAACAGAAAGTTCGGTCGGAGGGATAAGTTGGAGATTCGGGCGAAAATGAAATGAAAAAAGGCGGTTTAAAACCGCCTTTTTAATTTTATTATTCAGTTTTATCGAGCAACGCCTACTGCACGTTTTTCACGAATAACTGTAACACGAACTTGGCCGGGATAGGTCATTTCAGTTTCAATTCTACTTGCTAAACTAATTGCCATAGCGTCCGCTTGTTCATCTGTGACTTTATCGGCTTCTACCATAACACGAAGCTCTCTTCCCGCTTGAATAGCGAATGACTTTGAGACTCCAGGGAATTCCATAGCTAGATTTTCTAAATCGCGTAGACGTTGAATATATGCTTCTACAACCTCGCGACGTGCGCCAGGACGCGCTCCGCTGATTGCATCACAAACCTGAATAATTGGCGACAATAGCGTTGTCATTTCAATTTCATCGTGGTGTGCACCTATGGCGTTACAGACTTCGGGTTTCTCTCCGTATTTCTCGGCGAGTTTCATACCCAAAATTGCGTGTGGCAATTCGCTTTCGTCGTCTGGTACTTTTCCTATGTCATGCAGTAAACCTGCACGTTTGGCTGTTTTCGGATTCAAGCCCAATTCACTTGCCATGGTAGAACAAAGATTTGCAACTTCACGGCTGTGTTGAAGTAAATTTTGGCCGTATGAAGAGCGGTATTTCATTCTTCCAACCATACGAACCAACTCGCTATGTAGGCCATGAACCCCAAGTTCAATGCAAGTTCTTTTTCCAACTTCAACAATTTCCTCTTCAATGTTTTTCTTGACCTTGGCCACAACTTCTTCAATTCGCGCTGGGTGTATTCTTCCATCTGTAACCAATTGATGAAGAGAGAGTCGAGCTATTTCACGTCGCACCGGATCAAAACAAGAGAGCACAATGGCTTCAGGTGTGTCGTCAACAATAATTTCTACTCCGGTTGCAGCTTCGAGAGCACGAATATTTCTTCCTTCACGTCCAATAATTCGCCCTTTAATTTCATCATTTTCGATGTTAAAAACCGAAACGCTATTTTCAACGGCGTGTTCAACGGCAGTGCGTTGAATGGTCTGAATGACAATCTTCTTGGCTTCCTGATTTGCTTTCAGTTTGGCTTCATCAACAATGGATTGAATTTGAGATGCACTTGCATTTCGTGCTTCTTCTTTGAGCATTTCCATTAATTGAGCCTTTGCCTGATCTGCGCTTAGTTTGGATAAATCTTCGAGTTGTGCAATTGCTCTTGAGTTGGCCTTGTCTAGATCCGCTTGTTTTTTTTGATTTTGTTCAGTTAAACGAGCAAGATTTTCTTTCTGAGATTCAATTTCTTTTTCTTTGCGCTTTAACTGCTCTTGTTGTTGTGAAAGCTCTCTCTCTTTGCTTTTTGCACGGTCTTCGGCTTGTTTAACCTTGTTGTTTTTATCTGAGACTTCACGCTCATGTTGCGCTTTTAATTCTAAAAATTTTTCTTTTGCTTGAAGAATTTTCTTCTCTTTGATTGTTTCACCTTCCTTCTCTGCCTCTGAGATTATACCATCTTTTTTTGACCGAAGTGCATTGTTCAAGATGTAGTAGGTGAGCATAGCACCAGCTACAACTCCTGCTAAGGCGCAAACAATAATAATAATACTGTTGTCCATTCTGTATTTGTATTAAATAAACCATCGGACATTAACGGGTCCGTTTCCGCAGCAGAATGGAAATAGTGATTTACTTCAAATAACTTTCAACCAATTCTTCAAGATGAGTAATAGTGGAAGAATGATCTTCCTGTTGTGCGGGCAGTTCAACTACCTTTTCTACAACAACTTCAACCTGTTTCTCAATAACTTGAGGTGGTGTATTGGCTAAACGCATAATAATTTGAAGAGCGGCCATGGATACCAAGTCACCGCGATCTTTTACTTGATGTTTGTTCGCAAAAAGCTCAATGGACTCAGCAAGCAACTTTTCGGTCTTACGCAACGTTTCCACCTCCGATTCTTTTACGGTAAGCGGAAAATTTTTCCCTGCAATTGTTACTTGAATGTTTACCTGACTCATTGAACTACTTGTTTAAGAGTAAAAGACAATCATCTATTTCTTTTACCAATTCATTGATTCTCTGCTTGGTGGAAAGCGCAACATGCTGTTGGCCGTTTTCCCTCAATGATTGGGTGGCTTTGAGTTCATTTAGTTCTTCCGAAAGCGCACAGACTTGATTATTCAATTCATTATTCAATTGATAAACAGTCGTTATTTCGAGTTTTAACTTGGCTAACTCACCTTCTAAATTTCTCTTTACTTCACCCAAACGAATGATTTTCGTTTCGAGTTCAGAAACCGGAAGTGTGCTGTTGTTCGTCATACTAAATATTACTTAAGCCAAACAAAAGTAATGAAAAATGGCCTGAAGTAGCAATAATTTAACCGCAGGGTTGTTGAAAGTTTTTATCTGCCGAGGTTATTTGAAATCAAAAAAAAAAGAAATTCGAAAATGCGACAACTGCACATCTTACTCTTTCTCTTGGTGAGTCAATTCATCTGGTCACAGAAACAAAACTTGGTTTGTTACCCACCACTAGAAATACCCTTACAATTGGCCGGGAGTTTTTCCGAACTTCGGGCAAACCATTTCCATTCTGGAATAGATATTCGTACGAATGGGGAAGAAAATCTCCCTGTATTTGCGGCTGAAGATGGGTATGTGGAAAGAATTAAAATTTCGGGTGCCGGATATGGAAAGGCCATTTATATTGCTCACAATTCTGGTTATACGACCGTTTATGCGCATTTAAATAGTTTTATTCCCGAAATTCAAACGCGCTTGCTTGATGAACATAAGAAGCGAAAGTCATACGAGTTAGATTGGTATCCAGAGAAGGGGGCTATTCAAGTGAAACGTGGACAACTCATTGCCTATTCGGGAAATACTGGTGGTAGTAGTGGACCTCATTTGCATTTTGAAGTTCGAAATTCGGCAACAGAAGTGGCTCTGAACCCACTAAACTTCGGATTGGTCATTTCAGATTCGCTTGCTCCTTTTTACACCGGAATTTGTTTAATGGAATTGGAACGTGGTGCCCCCAGCAGTATGTTGGGAGCATTCTTGCCAAAAGTAACGCCCGTTAGTGCTGGGGAAATACGTGATACACTTCAAGTTTTTAGTGATAAATTTAGAGTGGCTGCTTCCATTGAGGACCCATTTGGCACTGGTAGTAGATCTTGTGGCCTAGATGAATTAACCTTGTACTTTGATGGGAAGGAGCAGTATCATATGAAAATGACTGAAGTGAATTTTTCAACTTCCAAAGCAATTAATGGTTTCCAACCTTTTGGCGTAAACAAAAACAACAAGGGGCAATGGTATGGTTGTTACAGGACAGAGAACATGCCGCTTCATACAGTAGATAAGATGGGGTCTGGAATTTTACAAATTCATGACTCACTTGTTCACGAATTGAAATTTGTTGCCAGTGATTGGCAGGGCAATCGAACTGAATTGATAGTGCACGTTAGAAAAAATGTACAATTAAAAGAGTCCGTTGAGGATTGGTCTAAAAAGGGATTGCTTTGTGAATCTGGGAAAAAACATACGTTAAATTGGAAAGGAGGTTCGCTTATTTTAGCAGAGACTGCACTTTATGATGATGCTCACATTTTCATTCCAAACTCAGGTATAACGCAAACAAAAGGGGAGAAGACGTACTATCAGGTATGTACAGTAGGACACTCCTTGATTACGTTATTCAAAGGTGCTGAGTTGGTTTTGGATTGCAGCGATCTCCCTGAAACGCAGCGAACAAAAGCTGTCATAGTTCGAGAATCTGGAAATTCTTGGGTGTCGGAGGGTGGAAGTTTAGAGGGTCTAAAATTGAAAACCGCTGTCTCTACATTGGGAAAATTTGCAATCGCCATTGATACTGAAAAACCATTGGTTGAAGTTGAAAAGTGGTCTTTCCATTCGAAAAGTGAAGAATTTGTTATCGTGCTTCGGGTGACAGATGATCTTTCTGGTATTTCTTCCATGGATCCCGAAATAAACGGATCTTGGGTATATTATGAAACAGATAAAAAAACAAATTCATTGACTTGCAGAGTTCAGGGATTATCTGTTGGTGAGCATCAATTTAAACTCACAGTTAAAGATAAAGTGGGAAACAAAAAAGTATTTGAAAAAACAATTCGAATTTCAGATTCAAATAAATGATTGGGCATCTAAATTCAGCCAATTTAAAGCTGATTTATACATGATGTTTTCGAGATCATGTTGTTCCAATTTCAATTCTTCAATGAATTTACCCATTTGAAGATCACCCAATGGAAAAGGGTAATCTGTGCCTAAAGCAATTTTACTTGAACCTTGTTTTTTCAGAATATATTGCAACAATTCAGGATCATGTGTTGCACTATCTACCCAAAATTGTCCAAGATATTTTCTTGGGTTATGGGGATTATCTACCGCCACTAAATCAGGTCGGCAATTGAAACCATGTTCTAA
>JBJTWB010000117.1:0-2538 GCA_046081505.1 Bacteroidota bacterium
AAGTTTCTGGATTGAATATTACATCCTGCCCTTGAACCGAATTCTAGATGTAAATCACAGTGAATCTGTGACAAGCAAATTGGTTGAAGTCTCAGAATATGCCAATAGAAAAAGATTGGATTATTCAGATGAAACCGTTCGAAACGAATATGAAAGATTGTACGTTCAGCTGATTCAAACTAACCAAGATTTATTGAAACAGTCAAAAATTCTGACCAATGAATTACTACCTCTATTGGAAAGAATTCGAACAGAATCTCTTATTCTTACCGGATTCATTGAGTTTTTAAGAAACCCGTATAAGGTTGAAACTCCACCGCTTTTGAAGGGGTCAAGAACCATGGTTTACGCCAAGGACATGTATTTCAAGGTGCGCGAGTTTTTCGAACAGTTTCAGGTGGAAGTCCCTGTCATTGTTGAAGAAGGCGTAAGTGACTTTGACAAATGGATCTTCGACAGAACACTTTTCAAAGAGAAATTAGCAGAGAATATGCCTGTGAATGACTTCTTCACCTGGTGCTTCAAAGCACTGAAAAAAGACTTCTCTGAAATTGAAACAGAAAAATATTTCGCAGTGACCGGACTTCTTTTCGATGAAGATTTACAAATTGATTACTCTAAAAAAGGTGAGCGTATTGAAATCAAAACAACTACATCAAAACTATCTGTTCCTAAACTAAAAGTAGAACCCGCAAGTAAAATTTAATATGGTATATCCAACACATCATAGACGCATCGTGGAAGAGCTCATGGGAGGTAAATTTCTATTGAGCAATGAAGAACATTTCAATAGCCTGAAAGAGAATGAAAAATTCTACGCTGAATTTTTCAAAGTTTCATTCGATCTGGAATTGATCATGAAGCCAGACTATTATTATTTGTTAAGCAAAGACACGCAAGAAAACTTCTCACGCGATGTGAGCATCTTCGTGGCCATATTGGCCTATGAACTGGACCGCGACAGTAAAAACTTCACTGACGCATTTGACTACCACGAATTCAATTTCGAAGAAATTGATCAATACTTTGACAACAGCTCTTTCATTGATCTCATTGAAAGTAATAAAACATTAAAAGATGCTGAAAGTAGAAGAACGCTTTTGAATGGTATGTCACGAAGAAACATTATCTTTAAAACGTTTGAAGATCGCTTCACTTTCACGCAAGCATACAAAGTCTTCGTTGATTTTGCGAAAGACCTTGCGTTAAAACGAATGAAGGGAGAAACAGAACAAACAGAAACTGAAACAACATGAAAAAATTAATTACACTATTTTTCCTTTCCCTGGGATTTTTTGCCACTGCTCAACCTACCAATAATACAAATGGAGCCATTTCTCATGCCCTCATACATGACGGAGCTGTTGCTTTATGTGAATGTACCAGTCTGGTGCAAAACAGACTCAGCGTTCAATTTCAAGACATTGTAAGTTATAAAATTTTAGCAGATAGCTACGAAGAATGGGAAGGTGCCATGGTCCTTTTCATTAATAACAATCCCGAGCAAGCCGCCCGCGATTTAGCAGTGATAGAAGAAATGGGACAAGAAGGAAAACCATTCATGCAATGCATTCACAAAATGGAGATGAATTTCGCAGGCACCGGTGTAGATACTCCGGCTTCTTATGAATTAATGATGATGGAACTTTATGAAATCCAATGCGAATTTGCAGCTGCCTTGATGCAGTTCGGCATGGAGATTTCAAACAATGAACAATAACAAAATTCAATAAAAAATAAATTAACCAAAATGAAAAAAAACCTCATTCTAGTCCTATTCGCCGCAGCAGCAATTTTCGCAGGCTCTAGCTGCAATATGAACCAAGAAAAAGAAGTTGCCGCTGATGTTTGTGGATGCACCTCTCAACTTGAAAAACAATTAAGCCCAGAGTTTGTCAAACTTGTAGTTGAAACAACTGATGCTCCAAATCCGGAACAAGCCATGACCGAAAAACTTGAAGCTATGGAAATGGAAGAAATGTTAGCAATCATGGCAGACATGAAAGTGATTAACGAAATAGAAAACGACAAAGGAGAATTCAGTACGTGTATCAATGAACTGGAGAAAAAATATGACAATGCCTACACTTTCGACGAAGAGGAAAGCATGAAAACAGTACTCGCTGAAATGCAAAAATTAGATTGTAAATTCGGGTCTGCTATCCTAAAACTAGGTATGCAAGCGAAGTAATTCACATTTTATTAACAACTTTGGAAAAGATGTATTATCTTCGCCCCGCCTATTGGGGCGGGTTTTTCATCTTTTCCTTGGCTGTTGGCGTATACAGCATTTGAACGAAGGATTGTAGTTGTTGAATTCAAACCGAATCGGCATAAAAACTACAATTTATGATAACCTTTCAGGAACTCGGGCTTTCAAAACCCGTTCTGTCAGCTATTGCTGACCTTGGATTTGAAAATCCAACCCCCATTCAACAACAAGCTATTCCTCACTTGCTAACAGGCACTTCAGACCTCGTAGCATTAGCTCAAACAGGAACCGGCAAAACAGCAGCTTTTGGACTGCCTTTAATGGAG
>JBJTWB010000118.1:0-2088 GCA_046081505.1 Bacteroidota bacterium
GCCATATCCCAGAGATATTCTATGCGAACCTTGAATATAAGAAACTGTTCCAAATAAATAATGCAATTGTTTTTCCTCGTTTGGATTTCCATAGTTGTACTGATCTATTATACCAATGCTCCAATGCGGAGACTTGCTGTATTCTATTACCGCGGTTGCCCAATCACCTTTATCCTGCTTAGTTTGAAGTGCCTGCACTTCAATTTTCAAGTTGTGCTTTGGTGCGAATTTATAATTGATTTCAAGGACTTCAATATCAGCATACACAATGCCTTTGAAGTCATTAGTCACAGGAGTTACAAGGGTGTTGAACTCCATGTAGTAATAGGTAAATGCAAACGAAAGCTCTTTGTTAATCTTCTTTCGAATTTCAAAATTGACATCTCTCACGTATTTACTTGGTCCAAATCCAAGGCCGTTCAAATTATATCCCTCAGTTAGGGCATCTATTCCTGTGAATTGTGTTGTATCCAAACCATTGGCAGCAGCCATGTTTAGTGAAAGTTGAGTGCCGTATTTTCCACCTAAAGCAGATCCTTTTGGTATGGTGTAGAAAATTTCACCCATGATACTTACTTCCCCTGTTAGTGGAGTGGCGTATGGATAAAGGGTAGCCGCTAGGTTGTAAGTATGCTGTTTTGTAATTGCCGGTAAGTAGTTAGTAGGGACATCAAAGAGTTTTAAATTGCGGTCAGCTCTAAAACTCATGTTGTCTATGAACTTCGTTGCGAAATTGATTCCAAAACCTTTGCTGCTGTATGAGGAATTGATGTAGATTCCAGTTCCTTTTCTATAAATAAATCCATTGTCTGCACTGGGGTCATTGATCTTAGACGCATATTCTGCATTCACTTGTAAACTTCCTGGCTTAGCAGATTTTCTAAATAGAGTAGTATTGATTTCGAATCTTCCCGCGGCCATGGCTACATTTTCGGGAAGTGTGAAAATAAGCGTGTCAGCGAAAAGATTCCCCCCTGCTTGATACCTACTAACAAAACTTCCACCCAACGTGATTTGCGTTTCTTTCTCTGACCATTTTGTGATTAAATTATTCAAATTCAAATCCAAATCGGCACCACGTATGATTCCATCGGCATTAATTATTCGATTATCAAAGTCCAACCGTTGTTTGCCATAAATTGTTTTAACTGTAATTCCTTGTTTTGGGGTGAAAATGACACGCGCTCCGTCGAAGGCATTGTCAATTCCCAGATTGGGTTCCCAATACGTGCGTAGTACCAGACCATTTCCAAATTGATCGTAGAAATTACCAATGGTTATGTCGAGTAATGTATCTTGATATTGAATGTACCGATTACCTATTCCAGTACCTTTATACCTGTTCTGCGCACTAAAGCCTTGTATGGCGTTGTTGTACGATTCGAATCGAAGACCAGCTGTGAAGTTTCCATATTTGTAATTGAGATTACCAAATGCATTAATGGCTGTTTCTGCGGGTGGTACAGTGGCTCCAATGAGTGAATCTTCGCTGTATTGTTGACTCAAGATTTGGAAATTTCCATGCAATTGGCCTTCTGGTTTTTCCTCTTTTTGAGAATAGGAAATGAAATTTAAGAGAACAAAAGAGCTGAGTATTACTATTTTTTTCATGAGATTTCGAAATTAAGTTGAAATCGCAAATAAAAAAAGCCCCGAAGGGCTTTTATGAAATTCAGAAAACTTATTTCTTTAACTTCAATAATTCTTCATGCAGCTCCTCTTCGTCTCCTTCAGCATAATTGTTGTGTTGCCAAACAATATTACCCGTTGCATCTATCAAGAATGTATGTGGTACGTTATTTACCCCAAGGGCTTGAGCGAATTGCTTATTGGAATCCAATAGAATGGTGTAGGGCCATGAAACGCTGCTCACATAAGGGCTTACTTTATTGGCAGATCTTGAATCGTCAATGGATACAGCTATAATTTCTACTCCAGTTTCAGCTTGCCATTCTTCGTAATGCTCCATTTAATTATTCAATTCGTTTTTACATGGGCTGCACCATGTTGCCCAGAAGCAGATTAATACAGGATGTCCTTTTTGGGAAAGCGTGCTTGTATTCACTGTCTTTCCTTTCAAGTCCTTGA
>JBJTWB010000119.1:0-5218 GCA_046081505.1 Bacteroidota bacterium
CCTCAGTTTCATCCGCTATATCAATGGTCGAAACTGGGTGCGTTGAATCTTTTTCGATCTGAATTTCCTGTTCCTCAGACACTTCCTGAAGTATAAAACTCGATACGGCAGTGGCTAAGATGTGTTTGTCTAGTTCGTCAAATTCTACTTTGTTTTCTTCTTGATGTGAAGGCTCGAGGGTCAAAGGCGCACTTTCAGTTTCACTGGTTTTCTCAAAAGCACTCTCCAATTGAATCTCAAATCGGGTCGCCTTATTTTCTCTCGTTTCGATTGGCTTTGAAACTAATTTTTCTTCTTCGTCTAGGAGAATTTGTTCTGCCAGATTTTTTGTTTCAGGTATGGGTTTCGATTCTACTTTGGCAATGGGTTCTTCAAGTGACGGATTTGCTATTGTTGGCGAGGTTTCAATTTTAGTTGTTGAACTACTGATTTCTTCGGTTTGGGATGCAGCAAAATCTTCACGCACGAACTGGTGCATCCACATGCGGTTGGCATGTTGAGTAGCTGCAATTGCCATTTGTTGTGTTGAGCGAGCGTCACCCGCAGATTGGTATGTTTTAGCAAGTAAAACCTGAGCGAGTGAGAACCAAGGGTATTCTTTCACTACAGACTCTAAATCTGAAATGGTCAACTGACTCAATAGGTTTGGGTCTGTCAATACTTGGTTAAAACTGCTTCTATTCATCACCAATTTCCCACACTTGAATTATAAATTTCTTGAGTCAATTGATCATTGATTTGCTGCCACAACTCTTCTTCAACCGAAAATAAACTTTGACTAGCCGGAAAGTCCGCAAATTTCGTAAAACTTTTTTCAAAATTTAAATCGGGTTCCAATGTATTCGTGTACGAAATTTTTATGGTTATACTCAATCTATTCAGTGATGCTGTTTCGTTGCTTTGAACGGCTACTGGAGTAATGGAGTATTGTGTAATGGTTCCCTCATACTGTAAATCTCCTTTTGTCTCTGTTAGTGAAAGGGGGGATTGTGAGAGCATAACATCTTTAAACGATTCTGTTAATCGTTGGGCATAGGCTGGAGAGGCTAGTGCTGTTTGTGGTTTAATGTACTGAACAGAAAATGTTTTCGCACCGCTAAACTGACCACCGCTGAATGAGTATCGAATTTCACATCCAGTTAGGAGCAGGGCAATGAGTATAAACAAGACCGCACTTTTTTTCATTTTTTGCCTAGATCGTATTCTTTTATCTTTCTGTATAGCGTTCGTTCAGAAATTCCTAGCTCTTCAGCGGCGTATTTGCGCCTGTTTCTATGCTTTTGTAGTGCACGCTTAATGAGCTCTCTTTCTGTTTGGGTTAAAGATAAGGTTTCTTCAACTTCTTCATGAGCAGTGTTCTCGTGAATAGAAATTCCAGAATCTACATGAATGACCTGATCTTGGTTACTAGCCGAAGGTAAAAGCATGGTATTCGATTCAGGTTGAAAGAGCTTTTCAAATAGCACATGATCTACTTCAGATAAATTTCCTGCACCGCGTTGTATCAGGCCGAGCACCAGTTGCTTCAAATCTGTTAGGTCATTTTTCATATCGAACAAGACCTTGTACAAAATTTCACGTTCAGAGAAATCACTCTGTTGGGAGCCACTTCCAACCAAAATTGTATTGCTTGACACCGCAGGAGGCAGATACTTCGCAAGGGTCTCGGCTCCAATGATACGGTTCGATTCTAGCAAAGAAATTTGCTCCGTAATATTTTTTAATTGTCGAATATTTCCAGGCCAACGGTATTGACCTATAAATTGAAGTCCTGAATCATCTAACTGCAATACAGGAACATGGTATTTTTCCGCAAAGTCAGTTGCAAATTTTTTAAATAAGAGACCAACATCGCCGCCCCTGTCCCTCAAAGCCGGCATCTGAACAGGAACTTGATTCAATCTGTAAAATAAGTCCTCTCGAAATCGTCCATTTTGTATGGCGTTTCCAAAATTTACATTGGTAGCTGCCACCACCCGCACGTTGGTCTTTTGAACTTTAGACGATCCAACTCGAATGTATTCACCTGTTTCTAATACGCGTAAAAGTCGAACCTGCGTGCCAAGAGGAAGCTCAGCCACCTCATCCAAAAAAATGGTTCCTCCATCGGCCTCTTCAAAATATCCCTTGCGTGCATCATGCGCACCGGTAAACGACCCTTTTTCATGTCCGAAAAGCTCACTATCAATTGTTCCTTCTGGAATGGCACCGCAGTTAACCGCAATATAAGGACCGTGCTTGCGCGCGCTCAAATGATGAATAATTTTTGGGATATTTTCCTTACCCACGCCGCTTTCCCCAGTAATTAAAACAGACATGTTGGTCGATGCAACCTGAGAGGCAATATCTAACGCACGATTCAAGGAAGGTGCGTTTCCAATTATTCCAAATCGGGTTTTAATAGATTGAATTTCCATGTCGCAGGTGAAAGCAAAGAGTGAACAAAGGTAAGAAATCGGACAAAATGTCAGATGTGATTTTTTTAATCGGACTTATTGAACAATTTCCCCAATTAAAGTAACCGATGTGGCATCTATATTTTGAACATGCACGTATTCACCAATGCGGCTGTTTCCTTTCGGAAAAACCACCACCACATTTTCTGAGTTTCTTCCATAATAATGTGCACCTGATTTTTTGGACACGCCTTCAACAAGAACTTTTTGAATTTTACCAATGTGTTGTTTCGTTCGCAAAGAAGCCGACTGCATTTGAAGGTCAATGATTTCGGTTAGACGTCTTCCTTTCGTCTCCTCGGCTACATTGTCTTCATATTTTCTTTCGGCAAGTGTCTTTGGGCGCTCAGAGTATTTGAACATGTACGCCATGTCATACCCCACTTCTTTCATTAAGCTCAGGGTGTCTTGATGTTCCTGATCGGTCTCATCGCAGAAGCCTGCAATGACATCTGTACTAATAGCACAACCTGGTATAATGCGTCGTATGGCTGCAATTCTGTCTAAATACCATTCTCTGGTATATCCACGATTCATTCGTTTCAACACATCGGAATTTCCGCTTTGCACGGGCAAATGAATGTAATTGCAAATATTTTCATACTTGGCCATGATGTGTAAGACCTCATCGGTCATATCTTTCGGGTGAGAAGTTGAAAATCGAACACGCAGTTCCGGACTAACTTCTGCAACTTGAGCAAGCAATTGAGCAAAATTTACAATTGGCTCATCGGGTTGAATAACCTCACCTTTCGAAGTTATATTCCATTTATAACTATCAACATTTTGTCCCAATAAAGTGACCTCACGATACCCTTTACTATATAAATCAGTCGCTTCATTGATAATGGTTTTTGGATCTCTACTGCGTTCTCTTCCTCTTGTAAATGGAACCACACAAAATGAACACATGTTATCACAACCGCGCATGATTGAGATAAATGCTGTTACGCCATTGGAATCAATTCGAACCGGAGAAATTTCCGCATACGTTTCTTCCCGACTCAAAAGCACATTTACGGCTTTACTACCATGTTCAACTTGTTCCACTAACCGAGGAATGTCTCTGTAGGCGTCTGGACCAACAACCAAATCAACCAATTTCTCTTCTTCCAACAACTTCTCTCTGAGTCGCTCAGCCATGCAACCCAGCACACCAACAACCATGTCTGGATTTTTTTTCTTGACACTTTTGAGGTGGTCTAATCTATGCCGAATACGCTGCTCCGCGTTATCACGAATAGCACAAGTGTTCAAGAGAACTAGATCTGCTTCTTCAATTTCTTTGGTTGTTGTGTAACCCACTTCAGATAAGATGGAGGCTACAATTTCCGAATCGGAAAAATTCATTTGACACCCGTAACTTTCAAGGAGTAATTTTTTTCCTGCAGGTGATGAATTGGTGTTCGACGAAGTGAAAACTTCACCTTGTCTGTTTTCGAGTATTTTTTTTTCTTCCACAGTGTTTGGCTGGTTTGAAATGAGTGACAAAAATAGTCTATTTCTAAGAAACAAGAATTTTTATGAATGAACTAGTTTGGTTTGAAAGAAAAAAATAAATATACCTTTGCGACCATTCAAATTAAAAATATGGCCAAAAATTTAGTCATTGTGGAGTCGCCTGCCAAGGCAAAAACAATTGAAGGATACCTCGGTAAAGACTTCGTGGTCAAATCGAGTATTGGTCATATTCGTGATCTTCCCAAGAAGGACATGGCTGTTAACCCAGCGAACAATTTTGAAGTGGTATATGAAATTTCTGCCGATAAAAAGGAAACAATTAAAGAACTCAAAAAACTTGCAGATAAGGCTGAATTGATATGGCTTGCAACGGATGAGGACCGCGAAGGAGAGGCCATTTCTTGGCACCTGTTAGAAGCATTGAATTTAGACGAAAAGCGCACGAAGAGAATTGTTTTTTCTGAAATTACCAAGAAGGCAATTTTAGGTGCCATAGAAAAACCAAGAACCATTGATATGGATTTGGTGAATGCGCAACAAGCACGAAGAATTCTTGATCGTATTGTGGGATTTGAACTGTCACCTGTATTGTGGAAAAAAGTCAAAGGCTCCTTGTCAGCAGGTCGAGTTCAAAGTGTAGCCGTGCGCCTGATTGTAGATCGTGAAAGGGAGATAGAAGCATTTGCGGCCAGCACATACTTTGGATTACGAGGGTTTTTTCACCTTGATGGTGGAGTGGTTCTCAAAGCAGATTACACTGGAAAGTTGGGTGGGAAGGAAGATGCGAGCGCTTTTTTGAATGATTGCAAGGGTGCCGATTATACCATTTCTCAAATCGAAACCAAACCAGCGAAAAGAACTCCTTCTGCTCCGTTTACCACTTCAACCTTACAGCAAGAGGCAGGAAGAAAGTTGGGTTTTTCCGTAAAGGCCACCATGACCATTGCTCAGAAATTGTATGAAAGTGGTAAAATAACTTACATGAGAACGGACAGTGTAAATCTTTCTGATTTCGCACGAGAAGCAGCTAAGAATGAAATTGTGCAGTCTTATGGACCTCAATTTGCATTCGAGCGAATATTTCAAACTAAGAGTAAAGGTGCACAGGAAGCACACGAAGCCATTCGCCCTACCGATATGTCAAAACACACCATTGACGGTGATGCAAACGAGAAAAGATTGTACGATTTAATTTGGAAGAGGACCTTAGCGAGTCAAATGGCTGATGCAGAATTGGAAAAAACTACAGCACAAATCAGTATTTCCAAACAAAAGGAAGAACTAACTGCCACTGGAGAGGT
>JBJTWB010000120.1:0-1775 GCA_046081505.1 Bacteroidota bacterium
TCAGATGGCTTTGCTTCAATTTATGCAAGCAGGTAGAAAGCAAGTTGCAGTTCCATCAACTGTGCATTGTGATCACTTAATACAGGCACGTGTTGGCTCGAACAACGACTTAAGCGATGCATTATTAAAAAACAACGAGGTTTACAATTTCTTATCTTCAGTTTCAAATAAGTATGGCATTGGATTTTGGAAGCCTGGTGCTGGTATCATTCACCAAGTGGTTTTAGAAAACTACGCCTTTCCTGGTGGAATGATGATTGGAACAGACTCACATACCGTGAATGCCGGCGGTTTAGGTATGATTGCCATTGGTGTTGGTGGAGCAGATGCGATGGACGTAATGGCTGGAATGGCTTGGGAATTAAAATTCCCAAAATTAATCGGTATAAAATTAACTGGTGAACTCAATGGTTGGTGTTCTGCAAAAGATGTTATTCTTAAAGTTGCTGGAATACTAACAGTGAAAGGCGGAACAGGTGCAATTGTGGAATATTTCGGAGAAGGAGCTAAATCTCTTTCATGCACAGGAAAGGGTACTATTTGCAACATGGGAGCTGAAATTGGAGCAACTACTTCAACATTTGGCTATGATGAAAGCATGGAGAGATATCTTCGCGCAACAGGTAGAACTGAGGTTGCAGATTTAGCTAACGGCATTCGTGAACACTTAACCGGTGACGACGAAGTGTATGCAAATCCAGAAATGTATTTCGATCAGGTTATTGAAATTAACCTATCTGAATTAGAGCCCCATTTGAATGGGCCATTTACTCCAGATTTGGCCACACCTATTTCAAAAATGAAAGAAGAGGCTGCGAAAAACGATTGGCCAACAAAAGTGGAAGTTGGTTTAATTGGTTCATGCACAAACAGTTCTTACGAAGACATTTCCCGCTCGGCCAATTTAGCAAAACAAGCCGTAGAGTTAGGCATTCAACCAAAAGCTGAATTCAGCATTACCCCAGGTTCTGAATTGGTGCGCTACACCATTGAACGTGATGGACTCATAGACATCTTCAATAAAATGGGTGCAAAGGTATTTGCCAATGCCTGCGGTCCATGCATAGGTATGTGGGCAAGAGTTGGTGCTGAGAAAAAAGAAAGAAATACCATTGTCCACTCTTTCAACAGAAACTTCTCAGCCAGACAAGACGGTAACCCAAACACACTTGCTTTTGTTGGGTCACCAGAACTAACTACAGCATTAGCTATTGCCGGAGATTTAACTTTCAACCCTATCACAGATACCTTAACCAACTCAAAAGGAGAACAAGTTAAACTTGCCCCACCGGTTGGTGAAGAACTTCCAACACGCGGATTTGCCGTTGAAGATGCCGGATATCAGGCACCAGCTGAAGATGGAAGTCAAATTAGTGTTGAAGTAAATCCAAATTCTGACCGTTTGCAATTGCTTGATGCTTTCGCGGAATGGAATGGTGAAAACATTCAAAATGCACGCGTATTGATCAAAGCGAAAGGTAAATGTACCACTGACCACATATCCATGGCGGGAAAATGGTTAACCTATCGCGGACACCTTGACAATATTGCGAACAACACTTTGATTGGCGCCACTAATTTCTTCAATGAAGAGCAAAACAAAGTTAAAAACCAGATTACCGGAGAATACGGCGAAGTGCCTGCTGTTCAGCGTGCATACAAAGCCGCTGGTATACCTACAATTGTTGTAGGAGACCAAAACTATGGCGAAGGTTCTTCGAGAGAACACGCGGCCATGCAACCAAGACATTTGGGGGTTCGTGCTATTCTCGTTA
>JBJTWB010000121.1:0-4269 GCA_046081505.1 Bacteroidota bacterium
TTAATTGAGCATAATAGGTCTGCGTTCCATTCACCATAACCGAAATTGTACTTTCGCCTCCTACATTAAGGGGATGCATGAAATTAAAAGAGGTGCTACAAATAATATTACCTGAAGTTGGATTACCATTTGCCATCAAATCCACAACCCCTGGATTGCAGAGTGTAGTGTCGGAACTCACAGTTAGCGACAGGTTAGGAACAAGAATATTTTGTGTAATAGTATCTGTGCAAAGGCCATGATTGATGAGCAACGTATATGTGTTTGATGCACTGCCAATGAACAACGGAAAAGGTGAGTTTGGAGATTGAACCGAACCATCATTCGGTAACCAAGTATAGGTTGCATTTGGATCAAAGATGAGACCCTCTCCCATTTGAACCGGAACTCCAGAGCATGAGGTAAGGTCTGAAAGTTGTTGAATCAAAGGCTCAATTACTTCAATGGTGCGTGTGATGGTATCTGTAAAATTGCACGTATTGGGATTAGAGGCCACGAGAGTAACAGCAATGTCGCCAGACGTGTTAAAGGCGTAATTCAAGTTATTTCCGGTTCCAATTGAAACCCCGTTAACAAGCCATTCCAGGCTAGTAGCCAAAGAACTTGTGCTTAACAAAATTTCTGACGACCCCATGCAAACTTGTGGTGGCAATTGAAAATCAGCAACTGTCAAAGGCAACTGAAAGTCATATTTAAATACACCGTTGTTGCACGAGTTATTATTGAGAGCAGACACTGCATTTGCCGGATAAATTGGAAAATCAGAATTTCCACCGCATCCTGCACAGACACTTTGATAAATAATTCCTTTGCGATCGAACCGACTTGTACCACCATCAACATGTTCGCTGCTCACATTCCCACCAAAAAATGATGCATAGGTCACCGCACTGGCATCTGCCTCCAACACAAGCAAGTAAAAATCACTACCATCGGTGGTTGACTGAAAAGCGTCTGGAGTCACTAAAAGGCCATTGGTAAAACCGGCTTCGTTCGTTGAATATAAATTCACATTTCCACCCCACCCACTTAAATAAATTTTACCGCAGACATCGACTAAAAATGCAGTTGGCGAAAGTGTTGGCTTTCCATCGCCCGTGCCAAATAAGGTACTCCAGGTTATCGCTGATAAAGTAGAATTAAATTTAGTGACTAGCATACCGCTATTGGGCTGACTAAATGCGGCGTTTATGATAAGACTATTCGTTGCATCGCGCGTTTGGCCATACACAAACACATCATCTTGATCATCGGTTTCAATAAAGTACAATTGATCGTAGGCTGCCGTTCCGAAATAAGTTAAACTCAAAACTTGTGCACCTGTAGGTGCTAACTTAGCTATCCATCCGTCAGCATTTCCGCCTGCATAAGCACTCTGGTAGGGCACACCAATCCAAGTCAAATCTGTAGATTGTGTACCACCGCAAACCAATACATTGCCTGCATGATCAAAACTTATGCTGAGACCACTATCATCATCACTTCCACCTAAAAAAGTTGAAAACAAAAGAAGCGAAAGATTTTCATCCATTTTGAAAATACACGCTTCTTGCAATCCATTGTTCATGGGCTGGGCTGCGCCTTCAATTGGAAAATCTGAGCTTTGCGTGCTTGAAATGACGTAAACATTTCCTTGCGCATCCAAATCTATTTCTCCTCGAAACTCATCGGCATAATTAAACTTGAGTCCCACAGCGGTATTCACACCATCATTTGCGGAGCCACCAATAAATGTGGAGGCCACCAATTGATCGCCATTTACACTTAACTTGGAAACTACAATGTCAGAACCATTGGAATACAATGTTCCAACACCAAAGGGTGAAAAGGCTACACCGCCATTAAAACTGGTATCAAATGCCCCGGTGGTCACAGGATAATTCAAAGAAGACGTAGTACCGAAGACAAGTAGTTCATCATTCTCATTGCAAATGATACTGTGCGGTAAATCATCATGATCACCTCCAAGAAATGTACTCCACTGCATGAACGTTCCTGAGGCATCATATTTAGACAAAGCCATATCAGTGCCAGCCAAATTACCTTGACCTGTTCCACCACCCCAGGTGGTTTGATACGCACCCAAAGTTGTTGGATATCCTTGCCCAAATGCACTGCTTCCACTTATTAAATTCCCATAGCTATCATAGGTAGCGGTGTATCCGAAATTATCATCATAACTGCCACTGTAGGAACTAAAAATGAGTTCCGGGTCTATAACCAACGTGTATTTCTTATTGTACTCTCCCACCTGAAAAGAGAAGACGCCATTGACTTCTTTAAATGAGCATGGCACTCTCACTCGAAGTGGTTCATTTCTTCCGGCAGCCTCACCTTCCCAGGGAATAAGGAAATAAGCAATGGGTGCTTGTTCTATGAGTTCACCGAGGGCTGTTCGAATAACCAGCCTGCCATTTTCAATGTTCACCTCATCTGTTCCTTCGTACTTCCATTGAATTGAACTGGGGGAAGCATGAGGTTGTACAACCCAATCCATTTTCGCAAAACCGTTGTTTTGATATACATGTAAATCTACACCTTGATACAAATTGTCATACCAATATCCAGCGTAGGACTGACATGCCCTTCCCCATTTTGTTGCATCATTTCCTAAGAAATAATTGTAGATGGTTGGAAGCCGATTTTCACCTTTGGGTCGAACTGTATTTGCCGCAATGAATGCCGTTTTAAAAACATGTCCTCGTATTTCTTTATCAGAAGCTTCACCTCTATGGGCCTTCGCAATTGATGAGGCGTCAATAAAGTGATGGGTAATACCATTTGATTCAAAAAAAGATTTCCCAGTTTCTGTGGATAGTGCAAACTGCACCTTCCATGGCCATTGTCCTTTGTTTTCAATAAAGGAAAGTTCCTGACCCACAACTTGGAAGTGGATCAAAACAAGAATGAAAATGGAAACTTTTTTTAGATAAGTCACCCTACGAATGTAAGGAATTTTTCAAATGAATCATTTCAGCAAGAGTGAAAGCTGCTTCTATTCCCTTGTTACCTTTTTCTCCACCGCTTCGATCTCTACTTTGCTGAATGTTATCGTCTGTTAAGACACCAAATACAATTGGCTTTTCAGATTGCAAGGCCACATCTTGTATACCTTGAGCAGTGGCCATACTTACAAATTCAAAGTGAGGTGTTTCACCACGAATAATGCATCCAAGGCAAATGACGCCCTGAATAGTTGATTGACCCGCCAACCATTTCGCACCGAGAGCCAATTCAAAACTTCCTGGAACGTAATGTTTGTGGATGTTGTTGGGATTAAAACCAAAACGGAGCAAAGTTTCCTTTGCTCCGTTGTATAATTCCTCAGTGATTTCAGCATTCCATTTTGCTACTACAATGGCTACTTCAATGTTCTCAACTTGATCAATTTCGAAAAAAGTTCCGCTTGATAAGTTGGTAGTAGCCATTATCCTTGTGCCTTCAACATGTTCAACAACTTCTCAGCCTCGCCATAGAATGCAGCACGTTTGTCAGCACCTTCTAAGGCCTTTTCCAAGGTTTCTTTTGCTTTGTCTTTGTTGTTTTGTTCCATGTAAACACGAGCTGCTTTCAGGTAGTACTCGCCGGCTAAGTAATCACGTGTACCGTTGGCTTTAGAAGCCGCTGCAGCTTTTTCAAAATGTTTAACCCCTTCATCTAAATTGCCCATTTCAACATGCATATCACCGATGTTTCCGGTAACATAAACAGAAACAGCTTGATCATCAACGTTAACTTGCTCAAAGTGCGATAAAGCAGCTCCGAAATCGCCTTTATCTCTATAGATAACTGCTGCACAATAGTGTGACAATTCAGCAGCAGGAGTGCCATCATATTGAGCAATGATTGATTCAAAACCTAGAGCATCATCTTTACCATTCAAGGCCCATTCCGTGCTGTCAATCATGAAATAATTGTAGGCTTTCCAGAATGCAACTTCAGCCTCGTGATTGCGAGGTTTAGCGTACGCATATTCGTAAGCGAAATAACTTCCAAGAACGAGCACCAATGCAGCGCTCACATAGGTTATAGCTTTTCTGTATTTGTCGAAGAAATTCTCATTTTGAGATGAGGGCTTTGCTTCTTCAGCCACTACATTTTGATCAGGGTTCTTTGCCATAATGATTTATTGAGGTGCGAAAATAAGGAATTTTTACCTTTGCTCCTCAAATCATGCAAAAACACATTCTCAAAAAACTACAATTATTTCAATTTAAGGGGTATTCCACAATTGAACTCTCCTTTCAAACGGGGTTCGTTTGCTTTTTG
>JBJTWB010000122.1:0-7040 GCA_046081505.1 Bacteroidota bacterium
CACATTGCACGCAAACATCTCCTGTTCGACACATTTATTGGCCTGCGCATGCGGGCAAATGTGATTTGGATCTGAAAGAGTTGTTCGACGGGGTCATACACTTGGCTGGGTTTAGCGTTTCGAACAAATGGAGTAAAAAAAATAAAGCGCTCATGGTTTCGAGCAGACTCGAGAGCACAGCATTTCTATGTAAACTCATTCATAATATGGAAATCAAGCCAAATTGGTTTATTGGTGCAAGTGCCGTGGGATATTATGCAGACAGCAATGCTTGGCTCACAGAGGAAAGTGAAAAAGGAAGTGGATTTCTAGCAGAACTAACTGATAAATGGGAAAAAGCAGCTCAGCCCATACTGGACCTGGGTATTCGCTTATCACATATTCGAAGTGGAATTGTTTTATGTGACGTTGATGGAGCACTTAAAAAAATGTATCCGCTGTTTAAATACCGAATTGGAAGTGTTATAGGATCGGGTGAACAATACATGAGTTGGATTCATATCAACGATCTAGTAAGACAATTCATTTTCATCGCAGAACATGAGGAAATTCGAGGAAAAATAAATGGCACCGCACCAATGCCAGTTAATAACAGAGAATTCAGTAAGACATTCGCTACGGTCTTGGGCAAGAGGCAATTGACACCGCCAATACCTGCTTTCGCTTTAAAAATGCTTATAGGAGAAATGAGCGCTCTTGTACTAATGAGTCAAAAATGTTCAAGCAAAAAAATAGAAAACTTCGGATTCAAATTTCAGTTTGAAAATCTAACTAACGCACTTAATGATATCTATGGAAAAGCCTAAAATTGTTATTCATTGGTTTCGACGTGACCTACGATTAGAAGATAACCACGCTCTATTTGCTGCATTGAATTCAGGCTACCCTGTTCTTGGAATTTTCATCTTTGACAACAACATATTAAAACACTTAAAACCCAACGACGCACGTGTTCAATTTATACACAACACGCTTCTGGGTATGCATAAAACACTATCAGAGGTAGGGAGTTCCTTGCACATAAAATTTGGAACTCCAGAGGAAGTATTTACCAGTTTGTGCAGCATGTACGACATCAATTCTGTTTATGTCAACAGAGATTATGAACCCTACGCGCAGGAGCGTGATAAGACAATGCAGTTGTGGTTTCAGTCTATGAACATTTCATTCATTGGCAAAAAAGACCATGTAATATTTGAAAAACATGAGGTAGTAAAAGACAATGGAGCCCCTTACACGGTGTATACACCATACAGCAAAAAATGGAAGAGCATATTAAAACCTTCAGATATAGAACCATTTCCATCTGAAAAGCACTTATCGAAATTCTATAAAACAAACAATAACAATTCGGAAATTCCAACATTAAAATCCATGGGATTTGACGGATCAAACCAAGCAATTCCAGTTCGAATTCTAGAACAAAACATCATAGAAAAATATCATCTTCAGCGCGATATTCCAAGTATTCTTGGCACCACACGAATAAGTATACACTTGCGATTTGGCACCATTAGTATTCGTAAATGCGCCGCAATTGGATTAGAAAAAAATGAAAAATGGCTGAATGAATTAATCTGGAGAGATTTCTATCAAATGATCATTTTTCATTTTCCACATACTGTTCATGGATCATTCAAACCCATTTATGATCACATACAATGGAGGAACAATGAAATTGAGTTTGAACGCTGGTGCCAAGGTAAGACCGGATATCCAATTGTTGACGCCGGCATGAGGGAACTCAACGAAACGGGCTTTATGCATAACAGAGTTCGCATGATTGTAGCTAGCTTCCTAACAAAACATTTACTCATTGATTGGAGATGGGGCGAAAGATATTTCGCAGAAAAATTATTAGACTTTGAATTAGCAAGTAATATTGGAGGTTGGCAATGGGCGGCGGGAAGCGGATGTGACGCGGCTCCCTATTTCAGAGTCTTCAATCCAAAACTGCAAACAGACAAATTCGACCCAACATTTAAATATATCAAGCAATGGGTTCCTGAATTTGGAACTACTGCATATCCTGCTCCTATTGTTGAACACACGTTTGCCAGAAACAGATGTCTTGACGTGTACAAATCTGCATTGAAATCCTGAAAAAAAATGCATTACTTTGATGTATGGAATTTCTAAAAGATTTAGTTGTAATAGATGCTTCCTCGGTGCTTGCAGGACCCAGTGTTGGTTCATTTTTAGCAGAACTCGGCGCTCACGTAATAAAAATTGAAAACAAGAAAACAGGTGGCGATGTTACTCGCAATTGGCACACACCCATTGAAGAAAAAAATCGCATAAGTTCGTATTATGCAGCAATCAATTACAAAAAAGAATTGGTTCAACTTGATTTAGAAAAAGACATTTCTACTTTTAAAGAATACCTCAAAAATGCAGATGTACTCTTAACCAACTTTAAGAAAATTGATTATCAAAAATTCGGCATTGAAAATTCAGATCTACAACAAATTAATACCCGACTCATTCACGGACGAATTAAAGGTTTCGAATCTGATGAAAATCGGGTAGCTTATGACGTGGCTCTTCAAGCAGAAACTGGTTTTATGGCCATGAATGGCGAACAAGATGGGTTACCTTGTAAAATGCCTGTTGCTTTAATTGATGTTCTTGCCGCCCATCAATTGAAAGAGGGGATTTTACTCGCTTTGCTGAAAAGAGTCCAATCCAACAATGGATCATTCGTAGAGGTATCTCTAGAAAAAGCTGCACTTAGCTCATTGGTTAACCAAGCGAGTTATTATCTCATGACGGGACAAACACCAAAGCGCATGGGGTCCAAACATCCGAATATTGCTCCTTACGGAGACATCTATTGGAGTAACGATAAGAAACCATTTGTGCTTGCCATTGGAAGCGATACACAGTTCTTAAAATTGGCTTCAATGTTCAACAGTGAAAAACTTAATGCGTCGCATTTCTTAGAAAACACTTCTCGGGTTGAACATCGAAATGATTTAAACACAGAACTCTTGAAGCTTTTTAGTGATTTTGAAATGCATGAACTTGAAAAGCATTTTTTGAATTTGAATATTCCGTTTGGAGTAATTAAAGATCTCCCAGCTGTATTTGAATCTGTATATGCCACTCAAATGATTCACACAGAAGAAATGGAAGGAACAACAACCAAACGAGTAAAATCAATTGCTTTTGAAATACACAATATGATTTAGAAAAAAAGGTTGGAAAATTCAGAGACCGATTGCCCTAATGAATCCTTTTCAGATTGGAATGCACACTCTTCTTTCCATGAAATAGCTAAATCTGAATCGAAAGGATTCACATGAATTTCACTTTTCTGGTCGTAATAGTTTGTACACTTGTAATTCACTATGGTATTTTCTTCGAGTGCCAAAAATCCGTGCACGAATCCTTCAGGAATATAAATCATTTGACCATCACCTTGCTTCAAATCAAAAGAAATCCACTTTCCAAATGTGGGTTCTGATCTTCGTAAATCAACAACTACATCTTGAATTGACCCTTGAACTACTCGGATTAACTTTCCTTGTGAACGTGGCGGCTTCTGTGCATGTAAGCCCCGTAAAACGCCCTTTTTCGAAACACTTTCATTATCTTGAACGAACGACAGATTCAAACCTGTTGCAATGCGAAAACTCGCTTCTTTAAACGTTTCCTGAAACGACCCACGTTCGTCGGCCCAAACTTTCGTGCGAACAATAAAGAGATGTCTAAAGCCCGTTTCTACAATATCCATTAACGAGTTATTACTATAAATAAAACTGATGCAGCAGAAATGAAATTGATGATCGGAGAAATATCTTGGATAAACTCCGTGGTAAGTTGGGGCACAGGTTCCACATAAATTATATCTCCACTTTGAACCACCATCCTTGCATCTTGTATTCCCGCAATTGTAGATAAATCTATTCGATATACTTCTTCCTTCCCATTTATGTTCCGAATTAATTTTATTTTACTTGCATTGCCTCGTTTTTGAACTCCTCCCGCAACAGCTATGGCTTCTATTACAGAAACTTGCTGATTTGTTAATGGTACTACTGCACCTTTACTTCCCTCTCCAGTAAAAACAAGTGCACGTTTGTTAATTACACGAATTAAACAATATGGATTGTTGTAATTGACAAATTGTTTCTCCAAGAAATCCTGGGCTTCTGGTATGGTCATACCTCCAATTTTCACCTTACCAATTACTGGTAACTCTACTTCACCAAATTCATCAAGAATATAGTAAAGTTCAAAACCAGCAAAATTCACTCGTACGTCAACGCCTGAAGTAGAGTAGTCAAAAATCATTGCACCATTTCCTGTAAATAGATTAACTGTTACATAATCAAATGGAGCAAGTTGATAGCTGTTGTTGGTAGAATCTAAATTTGGTTTTGTGAAATCAAATTCAGTATCTGTTCTAAACATAATATCTTTATTGATACTACAACTGTTGAGTAAAACTATTACAGCCAAGAAAATGAAAGGAGTAAGACGCATGCAACGAAGTTAATATTATTTTTGAAAGATTAAACGAACTTGATTACACTACGTAACATAAACTCTCAAGATTTTCAATATTTACATTGGATCGAAAACCTTGAAGAATTCTGGAAGATAAATGAGCATCCAGGGCCTTATTCATATGATGAAATTGAAGATTTCTTTTCTACACCCTTTCGTTATTATTTGCACAAGCAGCAACGATGGATCCTTTATGAGCTTGATTTGAAAAAAAATTTAGGTGTTATTGATGTCTTTAGTTTCCGGGAAGATATTCAAGAAATTGGTGTGGGAATATTAATTCCCAAGCCGGAAGATAGAAACCGTGGTGTAGGTAAAAAATCTTTGGAGTTACTCATAGACCTCTTGCGAAAAGAAGGTAAGATAAAGAGCATCTTCGCGTTAATAGATCAAGATAACTTCCCCAGTAAAAAACTCTTTGAATCGTGTTCATTTGCATACTGCGGTAATAAAGTATATCTCAATCGAATTGTTGAGGAATATAAAATTCAAATCAATGACTAAAAAAACAAAGGTATACATTGCTATAGGCTTGCTCATAATAATTGCTTCCATGGGTAGCTTGCTCTCTTTGGGGTTCATCTGTAAGATTCATTTTGAGGGAGAATCAAAAGTAATTTTCATTCATTCAAATATGAGCTCTGATGAAATACAAAAAGAACTTGGGGTTCAAAGCTTTCCTTGGAATTGCGCAATCCTTTTCAAGCGAAATCCAATACTTAAACCCGGCAAATACACAATTCAAAACGATATCAGCTATTATGATATCATAAATACGCTTAGAAATGGTGAACAAACACCGGTTAAATTCCGAACAGACAACGTAAATAGCATTTATGAATTAGCGGGAAAATATGGTACACACTTCGAACAAGACAGTACCGCTTTTGTGTTTGCAGCAAATAAAATCATACATGAATTGGAATTCTTAAAACCTTTAGAAAACTCACCCTTTCAACTTCAAGGGTTAGCAGCGTTCATTAATGGTGATTCATATGAATTCCAATGGACCAACTCACCTGAAGAATTCTTACAAAAGTTTATTCAAGACCGTAATCAATTTTGGAATGACGAGAGAAAAATGCAATGTGCCTCTCTCGGAATTTCTCCATTTGAAGCTACCGTTCTTGCAAGTATCGTTTGCGGAGAAATTAGAGATATGAATGAAGGGCCTCGTGTTGCTGGTTTATACTTAAATCGATTAAAGCAAGGTATTCTGTTACAAAGTGATCCTACGGTTATTTTCGCGCTAAATAGCAAAGAAAAAATTCAACGACTCAGCAACAATGATTTGAAAATAGATTCACCATACAATACATATAAATACAAAGGTCTTCCTCCTGCTCCAATTCGTTTTGTGAATGAGAAATACATTGACTTTGTTTTAAATGCAGAAAGCAATGATTTTATTTTTATGGTTGCAGAAGCAGGTGGAACTGGAAAACACAAATTCTCAAAAACATACGCGGAGCATCAAAAATATGCTCAGGAATACTGGGATTACTTAAATTCCAAAAACATTCATCGCTAATTCGAATGAGGTATCTACTCATCTTATTTTTTGCTGTGCAAACATGCACCATTTTCTCTCAGAATGATTCAACACGACATAGCACAAAAAATCACGAACCCCTATTCTACTCAACCTTATCAATAGGTCTAGCAACATCGCATATTGGATTAAATCAACTGTGGTATAAAAATTATCCAACATCTTCATTTCATTTTTTTAATGATTTCAATGAATGGTTGCAAATGGATAAAGTAGGTCATTTGTATTCGAGTTTTCAATTAACAAACCTTTTCATACATGCCAATCCAATGTATACCGTTAATCAAAAAAAAGCGCGTATCATAGGAAGCAGTTATGCATTTACCTACATGCTCAGCATAGAGTTGCTTGATGGAAAATCAACGCAATGGGGTTTTTCAAAATCAGATTTTGCTGCAAATACAATTGGCGTTTTGCTGGCGAACTTTAGTGATCATCCGCGATTAAAAAATAATTTCCAACTCAAATTTTCTTATCAAAATTCTCCCTACGCCTCACTGCGACCCAACACATTAGGTCGTAATTTTCAACAACGTGTTTTCAAAGACTACAATGCACAAACCTATTGGTTGTCAACTCACATATTCCCGAAACACAAGCGCAGCAATACATTCAAGAGCATCATTGAATTATCATTCGGTTATGGAATTGATGAAATGATCTATGCAGATAATAACATTAACAATGTTAATAATTTTCACGCACGACGTGAATTCTTTTTATCATTTGATGCAGATTTGAATCAGATAAAGTGGAGAAGAAATTGGATGCGAAAAGTGATGAAAATTTTTAACGTAATAAAAATTCCTTCACCAACTCTTCAAATCCAAAACAACGGAAAAGTGAAATTGATACCGCTTTATTTTTAACTCGAATTGAAAAGTCAATTCGAACTGGAAAAAGGAAATAATCAACCGTTTATTTTTAGGCGAAATGCACCCGTTTTTAGAGAATGAATTTCAGATCGATTGGAGCC
>JBJTWB010000123.1:0-9627 GCA_046081505.1 Bacteroidota bacterium
TCGTGTTCTGCCATGAAAATGAATTGTCTTACTAGATCGTTGATGTGAATCCAACTCATAAATTGTTCTCCGTTTCCAATGACACTTCCAATGCGGTATTTAAATAACGGATACATTTTTTTAAGTGCGCCATCAACATCACTTAAAACAATTCCAATTCGAATATGTGACGAGCGAATGCCCATTTCCTCAATAGGTAAGGCCGCTTTTTCCCATGCATCAGTGAGTTCTGCAAGAAAACCACTTCCTTTTTCACTATCTTCTGTAAGCCATGAAGCACTATCTGCATAGTAGCCCACAGCGCTTGCACCAATAAACCAATTTGGTTTGATTTCCATATTCTGAATGAGTTCACTTAAAAATGCTGTGCTCTCGAGTCTGCTCGAAACCATGAGTTCTTTATTTTTTTTGCTCCATTTGTTCGATACACTATACCCAGCCAAGTGTATGACCCCGTCGAACAACTCTTTCAGATCCAAATCACATTTGCCCTCATGTGCATTCCAATAAATGTTTCGAACGGGAGATGTCAGTGCGCAATTTTCTTGAGTGGTTAAATTTGTTATGCTGTGTCCTTTAGATAAAAGAGCTTGGATAAGGCGTGAACCAATAAAACCGCTTCCTCCCGTAATTAATATGTTCATAAAATAGAAAACAACACAAAGGATATTTAGTTCGGTTGAACTTGCTGTTGTTGGAAAAGCCGGGCGTATTCTCCTTTGCGATTGATGAGCTCACTGTGTGTGCCCGATTCAATGGTGGTGCCTTCTTGAATAACATGAATCTGATTGGCGTGTTGAATGCCAGAAATTCTATGGGAGACAATGATATTTGTCTTGCCAAATCTAACGGCTTTAATTGCTTCAAGAATATGCTCTTCAGTTTGTGTGTCAACTGCACTTAGGCAGTCATCTAAAATAAGAATTTCTGGGTTGCCAATTAGGGCACGGGCAATGGACAGTCGTTGCTTTTGTCCACCGCTCAGGTTAATTCCCCTTTCACCCAATAAGGTTTCATATTTGTCAGGGAATTCCATAATGGTTGAATGTAAATCTGCCATTTTGCATGCTTTTTCAACCTCTTCCGCAGTTGCATCTTGCTTCCCGAACTTTACATTATTCAATATACTGTCTGAGAACAAAAAAACGTCTTGTGGTACTACGCGAATTTTTTCTCTGTAGCTTTTTTCATCTAAAGATTCCATCGGAATGCCATTGATCAAAATACTTCCTTGATTCGAGAGGTACATGCGCGTCAAAAGTTGAACAATCGATGATTTCCCCGACCCGGTTGCTCCAATGAATGCAACAGTCTCACCGGCAAGAACGGTACAATTGAAATTAGAAATTGCATTGATTTGGGTTTCGGGGTAGGTGAAATGAACATTCTTGAATTCTATTTTGTCTATTGGACCCAAAGTAGTATCGCCATTGGATACGCGCGACTCTCTGTTCAGAAACTCAAGAATGCGTGTCATACTCGCTTCGGCTTTCATGACCAAACTAGTAACCCATCCTACACTCGCAAATGGCCAAGTTAAGAGGTTAACATAAAAAACGAATTGAACAATCACTCCATAGGATATATTTCCAGCTTGTACTTCCAAGGCACCAACGTAAAGCGTGAACATGGTACTAATTCCAACCAATAAACCAATTACAGGAGCAAAAAGGCTATCCATTCTTACCAACCGTAACTGTTTGTTTCTATATGATTCACTTTGATTTGTGAAGAATGAAATGAAGTGATTTTCTAAATGCAGCCCTTTCAAAACGCGAATACCACTCATACTTTCTTGAACAGTGGTAGACAGAATACTCTGGTCAGCTTGAACCTGCTCTGTGCGCTTGTTGATTCCCCTGCTAACTAAAAAAATTCCAACCATCATGAATGGCATGGGAAGTAAAGTATACAGACTCAGTTTTGGACTTATTTGAAACATGGTATATAAGCACATCACAAATAACACTACAAGATTCATTGTATACATCACTGCTGGACCTATGTACATGCGAACACGACTTACATCTTCGCTAATTCTATTCATGAGATCCCCTGTGCGGTTCGTTTTGAAGAAGCTGGTATCGAGGTTTTGATAATGTACATAAATTTCATTTTTCAAATCGAATTCCATGTGACGAGACATGACAATTATAGTCTGTCTTTGGTAAAATAGAAATATGCCTTTTATGAAATAAAACACGAAGTAAAGAACAGCCAGTGATATGGACATGTGAATGACCCAAGAATTGAGCGAGTCACTTGTTTGTTCAGGAACAGTGGTTTCCCATCCTAAAATTGGGTAGATACGTTGAAGTAATTCCGGAACTTGTATTGAATCATTTTTTTGCTGAGCATAGAGCAGAGCATTGGTTAAAAAGTCTACACCCTGCCCCACAATGGCCGGTGCATATACCATAAAAAAATTCGACAGAACGATAAATATAAATCCACTAAAAATTCTGGTTTTATACTTCCAAAAAAGGGGGTTTATATGTCTGAGTGATTTCACTAATTAGAATTCAAAGTTCCAAGTTACACTTGGTAATATTGGAAATAAACTTACTTGTCTTGCGGTAATTTGGAATCCACCATTGACCTGTTCCGCCCCGAAATAAATGAAATAGGGATTCATCCTATTATATAAGTTGTAAACAGAAAAATTCCAGCTGCTTATGAATTTTTTTCGTTCAATTATTTCCGTATTCGTCAAGGCATCATATTTTGTTCGTGTCGCTTTTCCTTTCACATTAACACTAAAATCCGCTCGATGGTATGGAGCCATTCTGAAGCTATTTCGCTCTCCATAAATGTCTACAATGTTTCCTTCGAAGAAGTACCTGGCAACAGGAAGAGTAATTGCATTACCAGTGGCATAGACGAACACAAATCCAAAGTCAACTCTGTCGTTTAATTGGTAAGTCAACACCAAATTCGCGTCATGTCTACGATCCCATCGTGTTGGGAAGGCTTTCCCATCATTAATGGTTTCGAATACACGCATCGTTTTCGCCCAGGTGTATCCAATCCATCCGGTTAGTTTTCCTGTTCTGCGCTTGAGGAAAAATTCGGCACCATAGGAATAGCCTCTTCCAAATACAAGAAGGTTGTCTATATTATCACCCACTGTTTGGTCTGGACTGCTACCTTCTTTGTATTCACTTTGATTTCGCATGTCTTTGTAATACACTTTAACACTTGACTCCCATTTGTCATTCAAAAAATTTCTGAAATATCCGGCGCTTGCTTGCGATGCAATTTGTGGTTTTAAGCGATCGGTACTCGGAAGCCAAACGTCAGTGGGTAAAGACGAAGGAGATAAACTTGTTAAGTGAATGAATTGCAAATTGCGTGTAAGGCCAACTTTGAAACTTGACGAATTGTCTATTTCATATCGCGCATTGATTCGAGGTTCCAGTCCAACATATTGAGCCACTTTTTCACCTTTTCCATATTCTGTGGCTGTTGTGGTTGTGGCACTTCCTACAGAAGATGTTGAAGAGAGATAGGTGTATCTTGTGAATGGCCCAACATGAATGAAAAAAGGAACACGAAGTCCAGCATGTATTCTCCATTTCTCATTGATGTCGAATTCGTCTGTGAAATAAGCGGCTACATCGTGTGAATACAGTTTCATTTGCGGACCAAGATCGAAATTAACATCGCCACTAGTGGCATACGTGTTGTTCGGCGTAAACGTATGAAAGGTATAGTCAGTTCCGAATTTAATTCTATGCAATTCATTCGGGAAGTAGCTCCATTGAATTTTTCCACCGTAGTCTCGTATTCCACTCTTCAAACCGAAGGTGAAAGATTCTTGCTGACCTTCAAATTGAAATTTGTAATCTGTAAAGTTGAGAATGGCATTCCAGAAAAGTTTTTCTCGGGCCGATCTTTTGTAACGAAGCGTGGCAGTGGCATTTCCCCATGGAATTTTAGTTGAAAATCCACCTTGGGCACTTGAAAAATTAAAAACATCTCGTCCCAAGTACGCGCTCACGAAAATTTGATCATGCTCGCTTAGTCTATAATTGAATTTTGTATTCAAATCGTAGAAGTAGTATCCAGTGCCATCTAAATTTAATTTCGGATTGTTTTTTGCCGCCGCTTTGAGTAAAATATCCACATACGTCCTTCGTCCAGAAATGATAAATGAGGATGTGTCTTTTTTTATGGGACCTTCCACAGTGAATCTGCTGGAGATAGATCCTATTCCACCAGCACCATGCACCGATTTGCTATTTCCTTCTTTCAAATTAATATCAAGCACAGAAGATAACCTGCCGCCATATTGGGCAGGCACACCACCTTTGGTAATTTCTATGTTTTTTACCGCATCTGCGTTGAACACACTGAAGAATCCAAATAAATGACTTGCATTGTACACCGGAGTATTGTCTAACAACACCAGGTTTTGATCTACTCCACCACCACGAACATAAAAACCTGCATTGCCTTCACCTGAGCTACGTACACCGGGTAAAAGTGTAATTGTTTTTAAAACGTCCACCTCACCAAAGATGACAGGTATTTTTTTGATTTGATCGATGGGAATTTCAATTCTTCCCATGTCGGTACTATTCACATTTTCTTTCTTGTCTCCAATTACGTCAATGACACGCATGTCGCGCGTGCCCGGTTGTAATTCTATGTTTATTCGTGCATTTGAATTGAGATTTGCAAAGTCTTGTGAGAATACTTCATATCCAATACTACGATATTCAATTTGATGTTTTCCTTGCGGCAATGTGAGACTGTAATAGCCATATGTATTGGTTACAGTGCCTTTGTTGGTTGCTAAGTCAATGACAATTACACCTATCATACTTTCACCATTCGCTCCATCGCGAACTTCCCCAGAGATGGTAAATTCTTGTGAGTATAAGCGAGGTGCAATTAATCCACAGGTAAGAATCAAAAGCGAAATTCGGAGTGTCAGTTTCATTTTCGGGGCCAAAGGTAAAGCGGCAAACACAAAAACATGTTAGGTTGAAGAATGTTTATCGATCGATTCTGTTTGAAGCTAACATCAAGTACCTTTACTCCATGTTTCGATTGGGCCTTTTAAATATTTTATTCGTGACTTTGTTGACTAACGCGCTCGGTCAAGAAAAATCGTTAGATGCTCTGCGAACTGCACAAGCACCAAAGATTGATGGTATTCTGGGTGATGCATGCTGGTTAGCCGCCCCCAAGGCTAAGGGGCTTACATGTCTGAGTCCAAATCCCGGCAAACCTATGCCTTTTGAAACAGAGGCTCAGGTAGTTTATACCAATGAGGCCCTTTATGTTGCTATATATGCATATGATCCACAACCAGATAGTCTATTAAAGCAACTGTCTGGTAGAGATGGCGATGGAAACTCAGACTATGTGGGTTTTACTTTGAATTGTTATCAAGACGGTGTGACCGGATACACTTTCGCTGTATCTCCCACAGGCGAGCAATTTGATGCCAGACAAACAACCGGTGAAGACGTGAGTTGGAATGCAGTATGGAATTGCAAAACAAGTATTCAACAAAACGGTTGGATAGCAGAATTTGTCATTCCATTTGCAGCATTGAGATTTGCTGAAAAAGACCAACATACATGGGATTTCAATTATTTCCGTGAAATACGTAGAATTCGAAATCAAGGATATTGGAATGAAATAAAACCGAATGGCCCTGGTTATTTAGCCCAAATGGGAGAGCTTCGTGGTATTGCAAATATTGATGCCCCGAAACGTATTTTCTTTTTCCCATACCTCTCAGGTTACGCCTTGAACAACGCATCTAAACAAACGTCATTTTCATACAATGGCGGTATGGATTTAAAGATTGGTTTGTCAGATGCCTACACGTTAGATGCCACCTTAATTCCTGATTTCGGACAAACCATTTCAGACCAGTTAATTTTGAATCTAACACCATTCGAAATTCAATTTCAAGACAACCGACCGTTTTTCAATGAAGGTCTTGAATTATATCAAAGAGGTGAAATATTTTACTCTCGAAGAATTGGCGACATGCCATTTGGTTATGGACTTGCATACAGCGGTCTAGCAACGCATGAGGTAGTAACCGTCAATCCAGACAAACAACAGGTTTTGAATAGTATAAAATTGGGTGGAAGAAATGTGAACGGTTTGGCCATTGGTTTCTTGAATAGTATTGCTTCCGAGGCATTTGCGGAAATTACGGATACACTCACTGGAAAAAAACGTAGCGTTCAAACCAATCCCTTCACGAATTCGAATGTGGTTGTCATTGATCAGAATTTACCTAATAATTCATTTATTTCATTCACGAATACGAATGTTTCACGAGCCGGACAAGCATATGATGCGAATGTTTCCTCTGTTGAAGCAACGTTGAAAAACAAATTGAATTCGTACGAGCTGCATTTTCATGGTAACCAATCTTTGAAATGGGGATTAGATGCATACGGAAATACACCGAATGACAAAAAAGGGTACAGTGGAGAATTGAGTCTTGCAAAGATCAGTGGTAATTTCACGTTTCAAGTGTCACATTACACTGAAACAGATACCTATGACCCCAATGATTTGGGTTTTCTGCAAGTCAACAACGAACAAATGTACAACGCTACTGTTGGATACAATTGGTACCAACCCTTTTGGAAATTCAACAAAGCTTGGACCAGTTTATCCATGAACCGATCTTATTTGTATGCACCAAGAAGCTTCACGCAAAACTATCTTGAAGGCGAAGTTTCGGCCATTACAAAACGATTTTTGTACATCAATTTAAATTTCGACGCCCAACCTACACGGGGTTTTGATTATTTCGAACCTCGAGTAGATGGTAAAATGTTTCAAACGTATAAGTATTGTAAAGTCGGAGGATTTATTAGTAGTGATTATAGGAAAAGGTTGGCTCTTGATGCGGGTTGCGGTTTTGCAGCATACGAAATCGATGGCAGGGTAGTGAGAAACTATCGCATATCTCCGCGATTTCGACTGAATGATAAGTGGATGTTTATTTACGTTTACAGTAAACAAGCGCATTATTCGGATTTAGGATTTGCAACGTTTAATGGAGATAATCCTGTATTTGGAAGACGTGACGTGATTTCGCATACGAATGTGCTCACCGCATCTTTTGCCTGGAATCCCGTAAACTCAATGAATGTTCGTTTCCGTCACTATTGGGGGTATTCAGACTACAAGCAGTTTTTTGATTTGAATGACGATGGAAGCCTCTCTCAATCGAATTTCTCTGCCTTCAATTCAGAAACAGGAAAAAATGATTTGGTCAATCGCAATTTCAACTCATTCACGGTAGACTTGTTTTATAAATGGATTTTCAGGCCGGGTTCAGAACTTATTTTTGCATGGAAATATGCCATTGTTCATGAAAACAATCTCATACCCACCGGTCTCATTGAAGACGTAAACAACCTCACTGACCTGCCTTTTTCTAATTCCGTGTCTTTGCGATTAAATTATTTTTTAGACTATCGCATGCTAACCAAGCAGCGTGGAGAGGGTGTTTATCGTTACCAATAATTTTTTATCTTTACTTGCAACCCTTTCTTTTTCCTTGAGGTCTATATTTTGAATGTCGGAAAACCAGCTCATACAAGATTGTATAAAAGGCAGTAGCCAGGCGCAGCAATTGTTTTACAAGCGATTTGCATCAACGGTTTATGGCATTTGCTTGAGATATGCTAAAAACACCATGGAAGCTGAAGATACTATGCAAGAATCTTTCGTTAAGATATTTAAATATCTGAAAGATTATCAAGGTGCCGGTAGCTTAGAAGGTTGGGTAAGGAGAGTGGCAGTGAATACAGCCATAACTCAGTATAGAAAGGGGTTAAAGGGGAAGTATGACGCGCAAGTTGAGGAACAGTGGCATTTGAGCGATCAATCCTTCGATCAAATGTCGGCGGAATATACCATGGAGGAAATGTTGGGATGCATCCAAGCACTACCCGACGGATATAGAACAGTGTTCAATTTGTATGTGGTGGAAGGATACAAGCATAAAGAAATAGCAGAAATGCTGGGTATAGATGCGAATACATCAAAATCACAACTATCAAGAGCGAAAGTACACTTACAAAATGCATTATTGAATTTAAGTAAGCAAAGAATAAAAAAGGAAGCGTATTATGGATAATTTATTGAATCAGCTAGGTGAGAATTTTAGGGGGTTTCAACCCGAGGTTCCTGTTTATATGGAATCTCGAGTGATGAATGCTGTAAAGAAAGACAAAAAATCTTTTTGGAAGTTTTCGTTAACTTACCTAAATGTATATGTTGTTGCGGCCATTGCTGGTGGCTGTCTCGCGGCAATGCTCTTCTCCATGGGCAATGATGTGACATCGAGCGTGGAAAATGCAAACGTAGCTGTTGCTGTTTCGGCTCCCGCGGTAAATCCAAATATTTCACAGAACTCCGATTACATTTCCAATGAAAAAAGCGAATTAATTTCCGATAAGAGCCTTGGCTCTCAGACGAAACAACAAGCGTCAAATTCACAAAATGTGAAACCTGATGTCGAGGAAGTGATGAACTGCGGCGGAACACCTGAAATTCCCGAGTTAAGCGAGGTTCATTCGAATGCTACAGATGAAACAGTGAAAACTCAAATTTCACAAACAACAGAAACTTCGAATGCTTCACTACCTGATTTCAATAAAGTTGAGAAGAAGCCCAAAGGCAAGAAATTCACGATAAGTACTTTTCATAATTAGTTAAGGTAGAAGCATATGCTTCAACGGTTTATTTTGTTTGGTTTTATTGTTATAGCTCAACCGTGTTGGGCTATAGCTCTTTTGAATGATACCTTAATCATAGACGGTGAAGTCATCTATATTGAAGAGCGTTCTAGAGGAGGAGCTGATAGTTTAATTCATGCCAAGCAAGCTGATTTTAAAAAATCGATAGATCCCTTGCCATGGGCAATTGAATGTGTTGGATTCGGATCGAATGTGAAAACCAATTGGTCTTACGCTCCTGACGAGAATTTTTTTTCACTACAGAAATTTACCAGAAAGAAACAGAATAGCTTTGGATTTGGAGCTCGACTTTCTTTTTTTACCCAACTTCATAAGCACGTGCACGTTGGACTAGGTCTAGATTATTATCAATTCAATGCTCAACTGTATTCCGTGAATCCTTATAACTCAGAGAATTCACTAACATTTTTTCTAAGCGATAATCAAGAAGTGAATCAGGTGGTTCAAGTAGAAATTCAGCCGGGTGCCTTCGAAACAGATACTTTACAGTTGAACACGACATTAAATCAATGGCAAATTCAGCAATGGGCCATTCCATTGCATTTTAGATTTTATGTTAACGCCTATTCCCAACGTCAAAACTGGAGAGCATTTGGTCAAATTTCGCCCACTATTTATTTTCAAAGGCATTCCGTTGATGCACCCATGATACAATCTTTTTTGAATGAAAATGGACAGTTTCTAAACGCCGTAATTCAGAACAAAACCGATGTGTTGGGCAGCATTCAAATTAAATTAGGACTTGAAAGAAGATTGTCGAAACAGCTTCATTGCCATGCGGGAATGAACTTCCAATTTCCACCACTAGCCTCGGAACATGCAGGCAATACCATGGCTACATTCAATACACGAAGTATTGATTTTGGTCTGCGTTGGT
>JBJTWB010000124.1:0-3861 GCA_046081505.1 Bacteroidota bacterium
TTCTACGAATCGTAGAACCCCTTGTATTTTTACTGACATGAATATGATTGATCTGCTCATTGGATTTTTTGCTGGAATTGTTTTCTGCTATTTTATGGTTTTGCTGACGCGAAAAAAAGATTCCACAACCCTCAATCTTGAATTGTTTGAACGTGAGAAACAAGACGACCTCAAAACCATTCAACAATTGCAAGAACGTGTTGAACAGCTGATTGCAACGAACGCTACCAATGAAGCCAACCTGAGCGCAGCCAATAAAGCCATTGAACACGAAAAAGCACTCATTGACGATTTAAAACTTCAATTAAAAAGTGAATTTAAATTGGTGAGCACTGAAATTGTTGAAGAACGCGTAAAGCATTTAACCGCAACGAATGAGACACAACTGAATACCCTCATTTCCCCCCTACGAGAAAGCATCAAAGACTTCCGAAGTAAATTGGAAGAAAAAGAGAAACACGACACGGATCGGGCAAGTGCTATTCGAACACACATCGAGCATCTTATTAAAATGAATGAGGCTGTGACCAGCAGTGCCGATGGCCTAACGAAAGCATTGAAGGGAGACAATAAAGTACAGGGGAATTGGGGTGAAATGATTTTAGAGAGCGTACTTGAAAAAAGTGGATTGGTTAAAGATCAAGAATACACCGTGCAGCACAATGCACAAAATGATGACGAGGACCGCATACGTCCAGATATTATTATTCATTTACCAGATAAAAAACACATTATCATTGACTCAAAAGTTTCGCTTACAGCCTTTCACTCCTTTGTGAATACGGAAGATGAGCATGAACAAAAGAAATTCTTGACACAGCATTTAGACAGCATCAAAAGTCATATTAAAAAATTAAGCGAGAAGAAATACGAGTCTTCAGAATCATTCATCACACCTGATTTCGTATTGTTATTTATGCCAATAGAGCCTGCATTAACGGCGGCATTTCGTACAGATGGAAATTTGTTTCAAATGGCATGGGAGAAAAATATTATTTTGGTTTCACCCACCACCTTACTCGCCACTTTACGCACAGTAGCCAGTGTATGGGCTATAGAGAAAAGATCGAAGAATGCAGATGAAATTGCTCGTTTAGCAGGAAAATTCATAGACAAACTAGACAATGCTTTTGGGCATTTGGATAAAGTAGAAAAGAAATTAGCTGGAGCGCAAACAGATTTTCAATTGGCTTTGAATCTCATTAAGAATAGTCCTGATAACTTAATTAAGCGCGCCGTAGTCTTGAAAGAGATGGGGGCTAAATCGTCGAAAAACATAGAAAAAAGGCTACCTTCGTCTTCAGAAAATCAAGAAAATGAATCAGAGGAGGATTCTGAATAAACTGCTAATACTCATCCTATTGTTCAGCATTGGATGCACCACCTCGAAATCAAGTTTGAAAGGAAATAAGGGTGGTGAATTTGAATTCAATCCCGTTTATCAATTCGCTCATTTAACCTCTGATACTACTGGGCTATATCTGCGTTTCAAATCTGATGAATTGCTCTACATGAGAAGCAACGAAGCCGCAGAATTCGTTGCCAATGTTCGAGTAAAACTGATTCAAAAAACAGAAGTAAAATCAGATACACTTTCGTTTGAATTTCATCCACCTCAACAACAAGAAATTGGTTTTTGGGAGAAAGAAATACGCCTATACCAACCGGTAGATTCTCCCAAAACTGTAAACTGCATGTATGAGTTGGAAATTCAAGATGTAAATAGAAATGTAAAGTGCCTATTCACGGAACAAGTAAACAAGGCCAAGCAACCGAATATTTTTGACTTACATCTTTTTTCCAAACACACCAAACTCAGAATAACAACTCAATTGGGTTCCATTCACGGTTTATTGAAAGGCGATACCATTGAAATGCTAATGCCGCGTTTCCCTGAAGATTCAACCTTGCTTTTGCGTTTTGCTGAATTAAAAGAATTGCCCAATTTACCACCGCCTGCATTTTCAAATAACTCGCCCAGTATTCCAGATACTACGGCATATTCTGCATTGAACATTGATTACAACCATGGTGTATTTTCATTCGCGGTTCCAAACAATGCGTTAATGATTCGCGACGAACAAACCCTCTTGTATTTTTTACCAAGTTTTGGTGATTTCCCTTACTCTACTCAGTTCAAAGATCTGGTTGGTCCCATGCGTTATATCATGTCGAAGAGTGAATATGAACAATTGAGTACTTCTCCAGATCCATACACCTACTTCTGTAATTTTTGGAGAGACTGTGGTGGGTCAGATGAAAAAGCAAAACAGCTCATTGCCATCTATTTTCAACGTGTAACTACAGCGAACCAATTGTATTCCGCGCTCGTTCCAGGATGGAGAACGGATCGTGGCATGATCTACACGGTATATGGTAAGCCCACACGAATTGAATCAAATAGCAGCACAGAACGTTGGCAATACGGAGATGAGAATCTTCCTGGATCTTTCGCTTTTGTTTTTCGAAAAAAAGAACATCCATACACAAACCGCATCTACATTTTGAACAGAGATGCATTGTATAGAAATAGCTGGGAATCGGCCGTAAATTCCTGGCGATCAGGAAGGGTTTACAGAGAATAATATGCGACAACAGATAAAAAGAAATAACCTCATTTGTGGGATACATCCCATTGAAGAAGCGGTGAGATCAGGCAAGCAGATAGACAAGGTGCTCATTGATCGTGAGTTAAAAAGCGAAGCAATAAAAAATTTAAAATCGCTACTTAAAGAATATCACATTGCTTTCAATTTGGTTCCGGCAATGAAACTGAACGGACTAACGCGACTTGTGCATCAGGGAGTTGTTGCATTCACCTCACCCATTTCGTTTGGAATCTTTGAAGAGGCTTTTATGAGTCAGGTAGAACAAGGCAAAACACCTTTTCTGATTCTCTTAGACAGAATAACCGATGTTCGAAATTTCGGAGCTATATGCCGATCTGCAGAGTGTTTCGGGTCAACACTGGTTGTCATTCCTGAACAAGGCGCTGCCTCAATCAACGAAGATGCACTGAAGGCCTCAGCCGGTGCGTTAATGCATGTTGAAGTATGTAAAGTGAAAAATTTATTGGACGCTATGGATTACCTCCATGCAAGTGGTGTTCAAACCATAGTGCTCTCTGAAAAAGCCACTGAAACCATTTTCGAAACTGCGCAACGACTCGAACCTGAAACGGGCATTTGTTTAATTATGGGAAATGAAGAAGAGGGTGTGCAACCGGGAATATTCAAACGGGCTTTGCATCAAACACGCATTCCTATGGTTGGTAAAACAGACTCATTAAATGTTTCTGTTGCTGCAGGCATTGCACTGCATGCGTTCATGCGTTAAAACCTGAACCCGCCTGAAATAGAAATTCCAACTATTCCCTGTCTCACTTGGGTAGCATCAATTAAATTGGGATCAAACATGTAATAACTCGATTGGTCTACCATGTAACTGAAAGAGAGGTTGTAAAAAACATCATCTTTCTTATAACCAGCGCCAATACTGTATTTCAAGCGCCAATCTGAAGAGGCGGCCAAGGGTGAAGACACGGCCTGCACACCACCTCGAATTCTGTATACATCTGCAACTCGTAATTCAACTCCACTTCGCAGTGTATGCACTGCTTTGTAATTTTCTTTAATTGCTGCATTTTCTAATGAAAACGTGTAAACATCTTGTATGGATTCCATTTTCATTTTAGACAAATCTGTTGTTTCATAATCACATGAAATAACACCCAAGTTTCCCGCAATAAATGAAGCTCCAACTCCTACTAAGCTCGGCAATTTGAGCCCGTACGTGTATTCATTGAGATCAGAAGCATATTCATAGAACGATGATCCAATTTGTGAATTCATGTCAGCTTCA
>JBJTWB010000125.1:0-8241 GCA_046081505.1 Bacteroidota bacterium
AGTTCTGGCTTTGGCAGGAATGGCGGTTATTCGGCCTGAACAAATGCGAAAATTATTAGATGAGGCTTTGCCCTCTGGAAATGGGCATGCTGTACTTTGGATTTCCCTCTCTTTTCTTGGTGTTTTGCTCTTAGAAACAGTCATTCAATATGTACAGACATATATTGCGAATTGGGTAGCTCAGCGCATTACACTTGATCTTAGATCTACCATTTTTAAAAAGACCATTCACAACAAATTAGCCTATTTCGATAAGACTCCCGTGGGTCAACTTGTTACCAGACACATTAGTGATGTAGATGGTATTGCCGAAGTTTTTAGTGTTGGGTTGCTTGACATAGTTCGCGATGTTTTGAAGTTGATTGTTATTCTTGGTTTCATGTTATTTCTGGATTGGAAAATGGCGCTAGTGGTCATGCTACCAATTCCAGTTTTGATTTGGGCCACACGACTTTTTCAGAAGGCAGTAAAAAATTCTTTTCAGGATGTTCGAAATGAGGTGGCAAGAATGAATGTTTTTGTGCAAGAACATTTGACCGGTATGCATCTGATACAACTTTTCAATAACCAAAAAAGAGAACAACAAAAATTCGAGGGGATTAACAAAAGTCATCGAGATGCACATATTCGTGGTATTTGGGCGTACAGTGTTTTTTTTCCAGTTGTAGAATTATTAAGCGCTTCAAGTGTGGCATTGCTCCTCTGGTTTGGAGTGAAGCAGAGTTTAAGTTTAGATATCAGCCCAGGATTGATTTTAGAGTTTTCTACATTCATTACCATGATGTATAGGCCAATTCGACAGATGGCTGATAATTTTAATGTATTGCAAATGGGAGTTGTAAATGCTGAGCGCGTTTTTAAATTAATTGACGAAGACAATAGTGAAGTAGATCATTCTGAGTCTGGCTTAGAGGACGTGAGAGGGTCTATTTCTTTTCAGGATGTAACCTTTTCGTATGTAGAAGGGCAGCCTATTTTTGAAAAATTCAATCTCAAGATTGATGCTGGAAAGCACGTAGCTATTGTAGGGTCTACGGGTTCCGGAAAAACGACTATTATTTCTTTACTGAATCGATTCTATAATATAGACTCAGGATCAATATTCATTGATACAAAGAACATCAATGATATTTCACTATCATCGTTGCGAAGAACGATTGGTGTTGTTTTACAAGATGTTTTTCTCTTTAGTGATTCCATACGGAATAATTTGAAGTTGTATGATGAAACCATATCGGATACTTCAATGATTGAGGCTTCGAAGTATGTGGGTGCGCATGATTTCATCATGGCATTACCAGGTGGTTATGATTTCGACGTGAAAGAGAGAGGGGCACTGTTAAGTACGGGTCAACGCCAACTTTTAGCATTCGTTCGGGTTTTTCTTCAGAATCCGAAAATAGTCATACTCGATGAAGCTACGTCAAGCGTAGATACCGATTCGGAAATATTGATACGGCGGGCTACAGAGTTACTCTCGGTTGGTAGAACAACCATTGCAATAGCTCATAGACTTTCAACCATTAAAAATTCAGATGTGATTTATGTTTTGGAGAAAGGGCAAGTTGCTGAATCAGGAAATCATGATGAGTTAATGTCTTTGGGTGGACACTATTGTAATTTAGTGGAATTGCAATTCACAGATAAATGACAGCAGCAGAACAAATTGTTTCAGAGATGATGGCGCATGACTCCATGAGTCAATGGATGGGAATTCAGATAATAGCGATTTCACCGGGTAATTGTACGCTTGAAATGGTAGTTCGAGAGCCCATGCTCAATGGATTCAGAATAGCTCATGGAGGAGTAGCTTATGCTCTTGCTGATACGGCTTTGGCTTTTGCAAGCAATGCGCATGGCGTGAAGTGTTATAGCGTAGAGACTTCCATTTCACATGTGAAAACCGTTGAGTTAAATGATTCACTAACAACGAAGGTGGAAGAAAAAAGTCTTTCTAAAAGAATTGGCATTTATTGGATTGAAGTTTTGAACCAAAGGAATGAAGTTGTGGCCTTGTTCAAAGGTGTGGTTCATAGATCAGATAAAAATTGGATAGTCTAGAGCCTTGCTCGTTGTAAATTTGTCTTATGCAAGAAAAATCAAAAGTTGGTCAAGTCTCGCAACTCCTCGAAAAACTGAGTGAGTCGGCAACGTTGGCCATGGCTAGAATGAGCCGCGAATTGGCCACACAGGGTAAGCCAGTAGTGAATCTGTCTCTTGGGGAACCTGATTTTAATACACCAGAATTTATTAAGGAGGCTGCAAAAAAAGCGATAGATGATAACATAACGCATTATCCCCCGGTGAATGGTTTTTTAGAAGTGCGAAAAGCTGCATCTGAAAAATTCAAGCGCGATAATGGGTTAAACTATTCGCCTGAAGAAATTGTAGTGAGCACAGGTGCAAAACAGAGCTTGGCGAATGCCATTCTGGCTCTTGTTAATCCGGGCGACGAAGTTATCATGCCAAGCCCGTATTGGGTGAGTTATAGTGAATTGGTTAAAATTGCTGGTGGTACTACTGTTGAAGTTTATGCAGGAATAGAAAGCGATTTCAAAATTATTCCTCAGGATTTGAGTCAGGCCATTACATCGAAAACGAAACTGATTATTTACAGTTCGCCTTGTAATCCTACAGGCTCGGTTTATTCTCAAGAAGAATTGCAGGCATTGGCAAATGTTATTCTTCAACATGAAGGTATTTATGTCATATCAGATGAAATTTACGAACATATCAATTTCGTTGGAAAATCTTCTTCAATTGGAACATGCGAAGGAATGCTCGAGCGCACGGTTACCGTAAACGGAGTGTCAAAGGCATTTGCAATGACGGGATGGCGATTGGGATATATAGGTGCTCCCTTGTGGATTGCCCAAGCTTGTAGTAAAATGCAAGGTCAAATAACAAGTGGTGCTTGCACCATTTCTCAAATGGCAGCAAAGGCAGCATTGGAAGCCAATCCCGCTGTAATTGCCGAGATGATTCAAGTATTTAAGTCGAGAAGAGACCGCGTTTATGCGGGATTAATAACCATTCCTGGATTGAAGGTAAACCTTCCCGAGGCTGCTTTCTATTTCTACATGGATGTAACAGCTTTCTTCAATACAACAGATGGAGAGACCGTAGTGAGGACAAGTGATGATTTAGCCATGTATCTCCTAAAAAAGGTTTATTTGGCAACAGTAGGTGGTGAGGCATTTGGAGATGCAAATTGTATTCGAATTTCGTACGCAACTTCTGAAGAGATGCTCGATGAAGCAGTAAAAAGGTTGCGTGAAGGGTTGTCACATTTAAAGCCTGTAGCAGCGTGAATGTAAATCAAGTCAACAGTTTTTTTGATTCGCTAAAGGACCTTTCGGTTTTGGTGATTGGCGACGTTATGATTGATGCCTACTTGTGGGGTAAGGTTGAAAGAATTTCACCTGAGGCTCCAGTGCCCATTGTGCATGTTCAGCACAAGGAGAATAGACTTGGCGGCGCCGCCAATGTGGCTTTAAATATTCAGTCCATGGGCGCCAAAGCTATCATGTGTTCTGTTATTGGTAATGATTTTCACGGGAAATCATTTCAGTCGATATGCCATGAAACTGGATTTTCAACTGAGGGTGTTGTCATGAGTTTGGAACGCACAACCACTGTGAAAACAAGAGTTATTTCTGGCGGTCATCATATTGTGCGCATTGACGAAGAGCAAACCAATTTGCTCTCTTCAGTAGATGAGGAGCTTTTAATTCAGCGTATTGATCAAATTTTGAAATCGCAACAAATAGACGCAATTGTATTTGAAGACTACAACAAAGGAGTTTTGACCCCTTCTGTTATTCAGCGAATCTCTCAATTCGCCAAAGAAAAGAATATTCCCGTGGCTGTTGATCCCAAGCTTCATCATTTTTTTGAATACTCCAATTGTACTTTATTTAAACCGAATCTGAAAGAATTGAAAGAGGGGTTGCAACGAAATTTCGCGGCTTCAGACCAAGAGGAAATAAAAAAAGCTATGAAGGACTTACGCGAACAATTGAAGGCGAAATGGGTTTTAGTTACAAGGTCTGAGTTCGGAGTATTGGGTTTCGATGGTTTGCACTTTACAAGTCATGGAGCACACAAACGTGAAATTGTGGATGTTTCTGGAGCAGGTGATACAGTAATAGCTGTGGCAACACTTGCATTGGCAGCCAAATGGGAATTATCAGATGTGGCATATATCTCGAACTTGGCCGGTGGATTGGTTTGTGAAAAGGTGGGTGTAGTCCCCATTATGACACACGATTTGAAAAACGAGTTGATTAAACTACTATAAAATATGAGCGCTGTAAAACCATACAATCAAACAGGGAAGAAAGAGGAAGTGGAGCAAATGTTTGATCAAATTGCTCATAGTTATGACTTTCTCAATCATTTCTTTTCCCTCGGAATTGATATTATTTGGCGCAAGCGAGCAATCAAGGAATTGAAGAAATATGCGCCGAAAAAAGTTTTAGATGTGGCCACTGGTACTGCAGATTTTGCGATTCAATCTGTAAAGTCGAATTTACAAGCTGACGTAATTATTGGAGTAGATATTAGTGAGGGAATGTTAGAGGTTGGAAGAAAAAAAATTAAAGAAAAGGGAATAGATCATATCATACAATTGCGAAGAGGCGATTCAGAACAATTGCCTTTTGATGAGAAAACCTTCGATGCATACACCGTAGCTTTTGGTGTACGTAATTTTGAAAATCTTGAATTGGGAATGTCAGATATGTTGCGAGTTCTGAAAACTGGAGGAGTTGGAGTTGTTCTTGAGTTTTCAAAACCAACCGTGTTTCCAATTAAACAATTGTTTCGTTTTTACTTCAGATTCATTATGCCAACAGTTGGAAAGTGGATTTCGAAGGATAGCAGGGCCTATACCTACTTACCTGAGTCAGTTGATGCATTCCCGAGTGGAAATGCTTTTTTAGAGGTTATGAAGAAAGTGGGCTATACCAATACAAGAATGATTCGGCTTGCTGGGGGTATAGCAACCATATATATTGGTGAAAAGTGAAAGTAGAATTTTCGCCTTCACTTGTTGAAGGGACCATTTATGCCCCTGCGTCGAAAAGCATAGCTCAGAGATATGTGGCGGCGGCTTTGCTCGCTTCAGGCGAGACCACAATTCGCCATTATCCGAATTCAGAAGACCCTTTTTATGCCCGAAAAATGGCAGAGTCTCTTGGTGCAACCGTTTGGATGTCCAAGAATACCTTAACCATAAAAGGTGGTTTTCCGAATAATCATTTACATGGTATTCGTGCACCGCAAAGCGAGCTTTTTGCAGGTGAATCGGGTTTCGCTGCAAGACTCTTTTTACCCATTGCGGCGTTACATGATGGCGAAAAGAAAATGGATGGTGCCGGAACGCTTTTGAATAGACCATTTGAACAATCAAGATATTATCTAGAACCCTTTGGAGTTTCAGTGAATACGTCGAATGGAAAGCTTCCTGTTACAACCTTAGGTCAATTGAAAGGGGGAGAAGCAGAATTGTCTGCCGAGCAGTCGTCACAATTTTTATCAGGATTACTCATGGCATTGCCACGATGCACGAGTGACTCAAAAATTACTTTGTCTGTAGTGAATAGTAGACCATATATCGATCTAACAATCGCTGTAATGAGTCTATTCGGAGTAACAGTTAAAGAAAATGATCAGACGTTTATTATTAAGGGTGGACAGCGATACAAGCCTCAAGAAGTCTCTGTTGATGGTGATTGGAGCGGAGCTGTGGTGTTGTTGATTATTGGAGCATTGTGCGCAGAGAATGGTTTGTTGGTTCGAGATATAAACTTGAACTTGCCGCAGGCCGACCAGGCTATACTTCAGATTTTTGATCTAGCGAAAGTAGATTACACTTTAAATGAAAACAGTGTAAAAATCTTTGCATCGCAGATTCAAGCCTTTGATTTTGACGCCACGCAATGCCCCGATTTAATACCGTGTGTGGCAGCAATGGCGGCATTCGGAAATGGAATTTCAACCATAAAGGGAGCGAGGAGATTAGTGGTCAAAGAGAGCAATAGAGCGGGAGCCATTGTTGAAGAATTTGCAAAATCTGGGATACGTGTGGTGTTAAGAGGAGATGACCTCATTGTATATCCGGGTCACGCGCGACCAGCAATTTGGAACTCACATAAAGATCACCGAATGGTTATGGCTGCAGCTGTTTTCGGATTAGCAGGTGCCAAGACCATGGTGCAAAATGCAGATTGTATCTCTAAATCATATCCAGATTTTTATCAAGATTTACAGCAGGTTGGTGCACGAATCCGATTCTAGCCGCTATCTTCGTTAAAATTTTAACGTATGAAATTTTCGGCGCAACAGATAGCATTCATGCTTGACGGAAAAGTGGAAGGAAATGAATTGGTAGAAGTCAATAATTTGTCAAAGATTGAAGAGGGTAAGTCAGGGACACTTACTTTTTTGGCGAATCCAAAATATCAATCGTATATATATGAAACTGAAGCAAGCATAGCCATAGTTGGGAATGATTTTAAAAAAGAGAGAGAGCTTCCTGCGACCCTAACTTTAATTCGTGTTGAAGATCCGTATTCATGTTTTGCAAAATTATTACAGGCTTATGATCAAATGAGGCAGCCGAAACCAGGTGTTCATACCTCGGCTGTTATTCATAATAATGTAGTTGTGCCAACTACAGCCCACATAGGGCCAGGCGTAGTTATTGAATCTGGTGTTCAACTTGGTGAAAATTGTGTATTGAGTGCGCATGTATATTTGGGTGAGAATGTGAAAATTGGCTCAAAAACATTTTTACATCCTGGGGTCAAAGTGTATCGCGATTGCGAAATTGGCAGTGAGTGTACATTGCATGCGGGAGTTGTTATTGGTGCAGATGGTTTTGGATTTGCTCCTCAGAGTGATAATCAATATGCCAAAGTGCCGCAGATTGGAAATGTAATTTTAGAAAATCGAGTAGAAGTTGGCGCAAATACATCAATAGACCGCGCAACTCTAGGGTCTACTGTTGTGCGAGAAGGAGTTAAGTTAGACAACTTAATTCAAATTGCACATAACGTTGAAATTGGAAAAAACACAGTAATTGCAGCTCAAACCGGTATAGCAGGAAGTGTGAAGATTGGTGAGAATTGCATGATTGGCGGGCAAGTTGGAATTGCGGGTCATTTGTCTATTGCGAACGGAGTAAAAATTGCAGCTCAAAGTGGAATTAGTGCCTCTATATTGAAAGAGGGGAGCATTGTACAAGGGTCGCCTTCATTGGATATTATGGACTTCAAAAAGGCCTATATCATATACCGAAAACTCCCCAAATTGGTTGAGCGCGTTGAAAATCTAGAAAATAGAAAAGATTAATGCTTGTTGGATCGTACGTAAGACATTTGTTTAAGGGTCTTGGTCCGCACGGAGTTCATTCTCCGTTTGTCTTCAAATTGATTACCGAGGTTTTAGTTCGAAATCAGAAAAGAGCTATTTGGAGTCAAATTGAAGAGATTCGAAAATCATATTTAACCAATTTTTCTTCATACGAAGCTCTTGATTTCGGTGCGGGTAGCAGGAAGTTGAAAAAAGCCAGAACCGTTTCAAAAGCGGTAAACTCTGCAGCAATGCCCGAGTGGAAGGGTGAGGTCATGCATTTGCTAGTTGAACACATACAGCCGAATGCGGTTATTGAGTTGGGAACACATTTCGGAATTGGCACGCTTTATCTTTCAACAGCATTAACAGATGCGGCCCATTTAATAACAATTGAAGCCGATCCAACTCACACTGCTTACGCTCGAAAATCATTTGAGAATTTTCATGCTTCGAATATTATTCAATTTGAGGGCACTTTTGAAGAGAAGCTTGGAATGGCCATGCATGAGAGCTATACGAATACGTTGGTTTATGTAGATGGAAATCATACGGAAGAAGCTACACTTCGATATTTTTATGAACTCATTGAAAATGAAAATATTTCAGTGATTGTTTTCGATGATATTTATTGGAGTTCGGGTATGTGCAATGCGTGGCGAACCATTTGTGCCGAGAAACGAGTTCAACTTAGCTTAGATTTTTATTGGTTCGGTGTCATTTTTCTGAATGGACGCATGAAAAAAGAACATTTTACATTGCGCTGGCCAAGGTAGATGTCAGTGAATTGTGACATTTCTGTCATGTTTTCAATTGAATTCTGAATTGGTCTTATCATTGAAATGGGCGTGGAAACAAATCAGAAAAAATTAGATTATGAGTAAA
>JBJTWB010000126.1:0-17172 GCA_046081505.1 Bacteroidota bacterium
CGATGGCTATTGTTTCAGGAATAATTGGATTGGCGTTGGCTAGAGTAAATTGTGTTGCAAATTCACATGTGGTAAGTCCAAAAATAGGATCCAATTGCCCACCCAGGAGAGATGCGGATAAATCGTCTGATTTTATGGTGTCCTCATAAACGGTTGATACAACTAGACTCAATGTGTCAGTTTGATTCGAATACAACACATCTTCGGTGGGCTGCAATTCATTTGCATTTAAAGCCTCTGGTTTTTGACACGAGTTGAAGAGAATGCTCCAAGCAAAAAACAAAACGAAAAGCGAGGTAAGACGCATCATTAGTCAGCCAGAATTTGCTTGCCTGTATGAACAGCTTCAAAAAATTCATCAATGGCCCCATGAAAATCAGAACATTCATAAGCCTTAAGAACTGGAACATTCATTTTTTCTAAATCAGCGAGAATCTTAGCGTTCACACCCTCTTCATGAATTACAACACCGTCAGCGTGTTGCAACGCCATGCGCATGAGGTTGGCATGGTTGGGGGTGGCAAGGTCTCCTAAATGATCAGCATTGATTTGATCAAATTGAATTTTTTTATGAAGACGCTTATCTAAATTTCCAGGAAAATCATCTTTGTATAATGAAACAACAATTTTACTATCTGCAAAATGTGGGTCTTGACTGTAGAGCTGCTTCACATAAACGGGCATCAAAGCCGAAAACCAGCCGTGGCAGTGTATAACATCTGGCGCCCACCCCAATTTTTTTACGGTTTCCAAAACCCCCTTTGAGAAAAAAATCATTCGTTCATCATTATCGGTAAACAAACGCTCTGATTCATCATGCAAGTATGCCTTTCTGTGAAAAAACTCTTCGTTGTCGATAAAATATACCTGAAGACGAATTTGTGGAATACTTGCTACTTTGATAATAAGAGGATGATCGGTGTCATCAACTATCAAATTCATCCCGGAAAGACGAATAACTTCGTGAAGTTGGTGCCTTCTTTCATTTATTCTGCCGAAACGAGGCATAAAAATGCGTGTTTCTTTTCCCCTTTCATGAATGGCTTGTGGAATTTGTCTTACTTGATCGGCTATTGTAGATTCCGGAGTGAACGGAACAATTTCCTGACTAACAAAAAGAACTTTCGTTTTTTGCATAAACTGTTTAGGTTTCCTTAATTCGAGTTTGCAAAGATATTATAAAAATTCTTCGAATTATGCAAACTATTTCAATTGAAATTACGGATTTATTTGAAAGCAGCCAGTGTTGGAAGAATTTACGCATTTTTAAAAGAAGTATCAGTGACTGGTAAACAATATTATTACAAGCATCTGTAATTTATTGAAAATAAAAGCGTAGGGTGTCGGTCTATCTATATTTACTCAACATTAACCTTAACATCAAAGCTTTGGAAAAAAACACGTTTTACTGCTCAAAGCATGCGATTATTAATGCAGCGGCAGACGTTCTCCACGAGAAGAAGTTTTATATAGTTGAAATAAATGATAAGGCTGGCCTTATTGTAGCGGAGCAGGGGCTTAGCCTTTCTTCATTAGGAAAGACTGTTATTTTGAAAATTCAAGAAGCAGATTCGCAAATGGAAGTAACCGTTGAGTGTACAAATAGATTTAAGTTTGGTATTCCAGGCGTAACGAAATCGATAGAAAAGAGTGTAATGAACCAACTAATCAGTGACCTTTAGAAACGCATTGTTTTTTTGGTAATATCTTGCCGAAAATTTGAAACATGAGATTCGGACTAACTACGTGGATTTTTATTGCACTTGTATTGGGTGTTCTGTTCGGTTGGTACTTGAACGCATCATTCCCAGCGCCGCAAGCGCAAACACCGTCTGAAACGATTAAGAAAATTGAGCAAACAACTTTAAAATGGGCGAGTAACAGCCAAGATTCTCTTGCCTCAGAAGTTTCTTTGATTATTTCAAACTCAAACAGTTCTGATCAGGAAAAACTCAACAATTTGTTTGAAATCATTGGTAAATACGGAAAGAACACAACTTTATCGGATCAAATTAAGCAGGAATTAAGGGCCCCAGAGCCTCAAAATGAAACCTTAAAAAAAATATTGGAATATTTATCAATATTAACTGATATTTTTTTGAGGTTAATCAAGATGATAATTGCCCCTCTAGTGCTTACCACCCTAGTCGCAGGAGTAGCTAAACTTGGAGATTTAAAAGCTGTTGGAAGAATAGGGGGTAAGACGATGCTATGGTTTTTTTCCGCCTCTTTCGTCTCCTTGTTGTTGGGAGCTTTATTGGTTAATTTATATCAGCCGGGCGCTTCTTTGAATGTGCCTCTTCCGAATGAAGCGTTAGATGCGGGGGTAGATCATGGTGCCTTAACCTTAAAAGGATTTATCACACATATTTTTCCAAGCAGCCTTTTCGAATCATTGGCGTCAAATGAAATTTTGCAAATTGTTGTATTTGCCTTGTTTTTTGGAACTGCTTTGGCAGCACTGGGTGAAAAGGGAAAATCTGTTATTCACGCCATGGATATTATTGGGCACGCAATGTTAAAAATAACCTCAGCAATCATGTACGTTGCGCCGTTTGCAGTATTCGCTGCAATGACAGCAGTCATTGCAAAAAAGGGTGTTGGGGTATTAAGTACGTACGCCTTATTTATTGGTGAGTTTTACAGCGGTCTTCTGTTGCTCTGGTTGTTGCTTTTGTTTATTGCCTTTTTAATTATCGGTAAGAATGTCAAGGGTTTGGTTTCAAGAATTAAGACACCTTTGTTGCTTGCTTTTTCTACCGCCTCGAGCGAATCAGCTTATCCAAAACTATTGGAAGAGCTGGAGCGTTTTGGTTGTAAAAATAGAATCGTAAGTTTTGTTTTACCCCTAGGATACAGCTTTAATTTAGATGGAAGTATGATGTACATGACTTTTGCGAGTTTGTTTATTGCACAGAGTTATGGAATTGATTTAAGTTGGGGAGATCAGTTGGCCATGCTTTTAACTTTAATGATAACAAGTAAGGGTGTTGCTGGTGTGCCCAGAGCTTCGTTGGTTGTTATAGCTGGAACACTTAGCACTTTCAATATTCCCGAAGCAGGTCTTCTATTGTTGTTGGGTGTAGACCATATTTTAGATATGGGCAGATCAGCAACAAATGTTATTGGAAACGCGGTTGCTTCTGTAGCGGTGAATAAATGGGAGGAAAAGAATTTTACCGATTAGTTCACTTCAAGCTCATCTATTAATCGTACCCCACCAATCCAACCGGCAACCAATAAAACACAAGAACCGGTTGGCCAATTATTATAGGGCTCTAGGTTTTCACTGTGGGCGCAACAGAGATATTCAAGACGAACACCAGCGGGCTCAATGAATTGATTTTTGACGAAAGCTAGAGTTTCTTGAAGAGAGTCAATTCCTTTTCTTTCACGGAGGAAATATAGCGACTTTGAAATTGCAAGTGCCGCGCTTTTTTCTAACTCAGATAACCGCGAATTGCGAGAACTCATAGCAAGACCCTCATTGGTTCGAATGGTCTCACAACCAATGATCTCAATGGGAATTTGGTTAATTTTTGTCCAATGTGATATGACCAAAAACTGCTGATAATCTTTTTTACCAAAGAACGCCGCGGTTGGCTTGGTAAGTTCAAAAAGCTTACTTACCACAGTAATAACCCCGTTAAAATGGCCGGGTCTGAATTTTCCCTCCCAAAGCTGTGTCAAAGTGCCGAAATTGAAATCTAAAGAAGCAATGTTATTCTGGTAAATCTCCTCTACACTCGGAATAAAAATGGCATTACAAGCTGCATTCGAAAGAAGTATAATGTCTTGTGCCTCTGTACGCGGATATTTTTCGAGATCTTTTTGGTCGTTGAATTGAGTGGGGTTCACAAAAATGGAGGCAAGAACAACATCGCATTTTGCTTGTGCTTCGTGTACAAGGGAAATGTGACCATCATGCAAAGCCCCCATAGTTGGAACGAAACCAACAGAGCCGTGCTGTTGGTTTCGCCATAAATGAAGTTCATTTCGGGTACGAAGTATTTTAGGATTTTCGTGGTTCATTTGACCTCTTCATCAAGCAAGAGGTCAAAAGTAATTGAAATCGGTAAATGAATATCGTTTACTTTTCATACATCTCCTCAATGTAGCTTTTCGTGTTAACCACAACATAACCGCCTGTGCTGTCACCGTATTTTGCTGGAACACCGCCTGTATAAACCATAACACTACTGATTCCACTAGAAGGAATACTAGTTCCTTGTCCATAAACTTTCACGCCGTCTATGAAATAAACCACACTGCCCGATCTACTTCCTCTGAAATACAATTCATCGCCCCTTGCGCTTGACTTAATTCCACTGTCCATGCTAGCAACAATTGACTTCAGATTTCCACCATTGGCAGAAGCCATGTTTTTTAGATCTTTCGAGCGAAGAACGACTTGTGTTCCTCCATTTGGATCAATAAGCTCATCGATGTATCCGCCATTAATCACAATTGTTTTGCCCGCATCGCCAACAGAAATAGAGAGTTGTAAATCATTCAATTTTTTTATTTGATTATCTGTAACCTCTACTTGTGAAAGCTCAATAGGGTTGTAACCAATTAAGGAGAAAGACACCTTGTATTTACCGGGCTCCAGACCTCCTATTCTATAGTTTCCATTGTCATCGGTGAAAACGCCGTAAACAGCACCATTCCTTTCTGCACGAACCGCAACATTGTATACCGGAGTCCCCTCTTCATTTAAAATCTTACCAAAGATTTCCTGAGCCTCAACTTGGCATATACCCAATAGACCAAGGAAAAATGCAATTGCTGTTTTCATAATTTTTTTGATTTTAAAGTTTAACTTACTTCACGCAATTTGAATATTTTTTTTTACTGATTTTTCCGAATAAAATTGAAAGATTTCTTTTCTAAAAAGTATTTCTTTCAATCACGAATCAGAGGTTGTATCTTCGCGCAAAATTATTTTCACTCCATGAGTGACGCCATCAAGCACGAGTGCGGTATAGCACTACTCCGATTGAAGAAGCCCCTTCAATTTTACACCGATAAATACGGAACGTCTTTTTACGGCCTCAATAAAATGTATTTGTTGATGGAGAAAGAGCACAATCGAGGCCAGGATGGTGCAGGACTTGCAAACATTAAACTTGACCCAATTCCTGGAAAAAAATACATATCTAGAATTCGAAGCAATGATCAACAACCTGTTCGAGAGGTTTTTGCTAAAGCAATGAATAGGTTTAACGAATTGGGAAAAAGTTCTCCAGAAAAATTAAAGGATGCAGAATATTTGAAGAATAATTTTGCTTTTACCGGAGAGGTTTTTTTAGGGCATTTGAGGTATGGAACATACGGAGGAAATAGCATTGAAAATTGCCATCCATTTTTGAGACAAAACAATTGGATGACCCGTAATTTGGTTTTGGCTGGAAATTTCAATTTAACCAATGTTGATGAGCTTTTTGGCTTATTGGTTGAATTGGGTCAGCACCCGAAAGAAAGAACAGATACCGTAACGGTAATGGAGAAAATTGGGCACTTCATTGACGAGGAGAATCAAAAGTTGTTTGACATGTACCATGCACAAGGGTATTCAAACCAGCAAATTTCAGATTTAATTGCGAAGAACATAGACATACAAAAAGTATTACAACGCGCCTCTAAAGATTGGGATGGTGGGTACGCCATGGCGGGCATGTTGGGACACGGTGACGCTTTTGTATATAGAGATCCACAAGGTATTCGTCCGGCGTATTATTATGAAGATGAAGAGGTTTGTGTAGTGGCAAGTGAGCGCCCACCGATTCAATCGGCATTCAATGTACCATTAAGTGAAATAAAAGAAATACCGGCAGGAAGCGCGTATATCATAAAGAAAGATGGAACTAGCGCAATGAAGGAGATAAAGAAGTCGGTACACACCTCTCCTTGTTCTTTCGAGCGTATTTATTTTTCTCGAGGAAATGACGCCGATATTTATGCTGAACGACAAGCTTTGGGCAAAAATATTGTCCCACAGTTGTTGAAAGAAGTGAATTATGATTTAGAGAACACTGTTTTTTCTTTCATTCCGAACACCGCAGAGACGGCGTTTTATGGAATGATAAAAGCGTTGGAAGATCATCTTAACGATGTAAAGATTGAAAAACTAACATCCGGGACATATTCTAAAGAAGAGATAGAATTAATCATTCGTAAGCGCGCACGAATTGAAAAGATTGCAATAAAAGACGTGAAAATGCGCACATTTATTACCCAAGATTCTGCACGAGATGAGATGGTGGCTCATGTGTATGATGTTACGCATGGAGCGGTTAAATCAGGAGTAGACTCTTTGGTTGTTATTGACGATTCGATAGTTCGAGGCACTACATTGAAAAAATCGATCATTAAAATGCTAGATCGGTTGGGGCCGAAACGCATCATAATAGCATCATCAGCTCCACAAATAAGGTTTCCTGATTGTTACGGAATTGACATGGCTAAAATGGGCGATTTCATTGCGTTTCAGGCGTGTGTTGCCCTATTAAAAGAACGAAACCTTACAGGTGTTTTAGATGAGGTTTATTTGAAATGCAAAGACCAAGAAAACGCGCCAAAGGAGACGGTAAAAAATTACGTTCAAGAGGTGTATAAGCCCTTTACAGACGAAGAGGTTTCAGCGAAAATTGCCGAGTTGGTCACTCCTGAAGGTGCAAAAGCGAAGATTACCGTTATTTTTCAAAAAATTTCAGGACTGCACGAGGCGTGTCCAAACAATCAGGGAGATTGGTACTTCTCTGGTAATTATCCAACACCTGGTGGAAATAAGGTGGTAAATAAGGCCTTCATCAACTACATGGAAGGAAAGCACGGACGGGCATATTAAGAGTTTATTTCAAATAAATTTCTGTTCTGCCAATTACGCCTCCAGACTCATAAAGTTCAATTTTGTAAACACCTTTTGAGAGAGATTCGTTTGGAGTGAAGTAGATGCTTATGTCTGTATCTGAATTTTGATAATCGATTTCTCTAGAGGCGCTGAACGTATCTGCTCCTGCTGAAGATGTGAAGGCGCCGCCTCCCTTTCCGCTAACAACCCTTCCGCTTCCATCAATTACTTTCATGTAAATGGTTTTTCTACCTGCTTTAGCCAACTTATTTTCACGCAAAGTGAAAGTAGATTTAATCATCGAGGCCTTGGAGGCACGATCGGTAGTGGTTTCTGCACCGCTAACGCGCTCTCTGATTCCGGTGTTAACGAACCCGCCTGTAGAGAGGACAGCGCCGGTTTTAACTTGTTCCTTGGTTTGGCTTAAGTCGGTTTCAAGCTCTCTACTTCTATTTTCTGCGTCCGAGGCCTTTTGTTTTGCTTCTTGCGACTCTGCGTAAAGTCGATCATTCGCTTGCTGCAATGAATCAATCTGATGAATGTAGCCCTTCATGATATTACGAAGTGTTTGGGTTTCAGCAACAAGTTTTCGAATGTCGTAATCTCTGTTTTTTGCTTTTTGAATTAAAGCAGAAATTTGAGCTTTTTGCTCCTCAATGCGAGTCATCATTTCTGCATTGTCGGTACTTAACGTATCGTACATCATTTGCATTTGAACAAGCGAGTCTTCCATGCTTTTAAATGCTTCAACAACATCTTCGGGAGAAGCGTTTCCAAGATCCATTTGAAGTACTTGGTATGGACCAATGGCTTTTTCAAGCTCTGCAATGCGATCTCTACTAGATTTCACCCATATTGCCAAACCAAGAGTTGATAGGGCAAGAGCCGCAATGATTGAAATACCAAGCGTTTTGTTCATGTTGAAATAGTTTGACACAAAAATAGCTTTTTTCTTTTATTTCTGTTCGTAAGATGTTAAGGTAAAAAAATCAACTATATTTGCAACCGCAAAGGTCCTGTGGCCGAGCGGCTAGGCAGAGCTCTGCAAAAGCTTGTACAGCGGTTCGAATCCGCTCGGGACCTCAAAAAGAAAAGACCTCTTACGGAGGTCTTTTTTATTGTTTCCGTTGGAGTAAGCGAAATATCTTAATAGACAAATCCATAAAAAGGATTTTTGGATTTACGTTTTGACTTACACAAGTGTATGCCTTTTCCAACTCTAGCATCAACTCTTCCACGTTTAAATGATTGATGAAGGGGGAAAATTTTAATGAAAACACCTTTTCTTTTTCTGTTAGTTGTGCGAGAGAAAGATCATTGGAGTAATTGAGAATTAGGTTTTGTCTTATTTGATGCAAACAGTAACGAAGGAATTGTTTTTGTCTTTCTCTTGATTGATCAGCCATTTCAGTTGACCAACTGAATAAAGCGGAAATCTTTTTGGAATAACAATTCCTCATCCAAGATTGAAATTGAACCGCTAAGAACTCATTGGGGTCTTCGTTTTCAATAAGGTTCTGGGCGGCGCACCAATCGCCATCTGCATAATGTGCAATGGCCTCTGATTTTCCAGCATCTACTCCAATGCGAATTAACTCCTCTTGAATAATCGAAGATTTTAGCTTCGGCACTTGAATGATTTGAACTCGCGAAAGAATGGTATTTAGTATGTTTTCTGAGCTGTTCGCCACAAAGAAAAACAAGGTGTTTTTTGGAGGCTCTTCAACGATTTTCAAGAGCATGTTAGCAATATCTGCTTTAAACAGCTCTGGCTTCCAAATAACAATAATTTTATATTGACCTTCATAGGAAGTAAGAGAAAGTTTGTGCAAAATATTTGCACCCTCTTTTACACTAAATAAAAGAGCCTTATGGTCTTTAGAACATTCTTCAACCCAATGGTCATAGGTGAAATACGGTGATCGAAGAATGAGATTGCGAAATTCAGATCCGAAATCATCTGTGCAGGTGTCTGTTTTTCCGGGCTTATTGTAAAAGGGAAAGCTGAAATGTAAATCAGCATATTGAACACTACTGATTTTTTTACATGTTGGACAAACCCCGCAGCTGTCTAATTCTGTGGCGTTTGGGCAATTTAAGAATTGAGCGTATGCTAGGGCTATTGGAAAGTTCCCTGACCCCTCTGGCCCTAGGAATAATTGTGCATGTGCCACGCGCCCGTCTTTTTTAGCGTTTCTAAGTTTTTGAATTACGCCCTCTTGTCCAATAATTTCAGCAAACATCATAGCAGAGCGAAGATAAGCGACTAGACTTGGAAAACAATATGGAAGTATTCAAGGGAATTCAATTCAAGTTTGGTTTGAAAGTTTATACGAAGATGCTGTAAGCAACACTCCATAATTGTTTTTTTTTCAGATCCACTAAGCTTTTGAATAATTTCTGTATTGTTCAGCGTGTTCGAAATAAAAGTTTGAAGTTCTGATGTTAGCTTTTGGTATTGATGCAGGTCCTCTCCTTTATTTAACACACCCAATTCTTTCAAGAGAATAAGTGTTGATTTAAGAGCAATGAGTGTGTTGTTTGGGTTCTTTCCAAGTTCGAATAAAGCTTGGGCGAGCAGATGGTAAATATTGCTATTGATGTAATATTCAGGCACACATTTGTAAATGAGTTCACAAACGAAAAGAGAGGTGGTTGCTGCAATGGGAGAAAGAGTGGAGGCGCTATTTGATTGAATGGTTTCTATCTTTTGAAGAGTTCCAATTCCCGTTTCTTTCTTGACGCATTCAATTGAAATTATGGATAAAGGCACCGGAATTGGTTGTTTTTTATTTATCCTTAACAGCACTGAAAATTTACCATTTTCTTGCGTGAAAACATCGAGAATCTTTAGGTTATCTTTGAACGACCTAACCCCTAAACAAACAGCATAATCATTAATTAACATTTGTTTTTTTCTAACTCAAATAATTTTTGGTTTTATAACCAAAGAAATTTGAAACCTTTGCAAAGAAACATCGTATTTCCATTATACCCTATTAATATGAAATTCATAAAATATCTTTCCTTTTTCTGTTGCATGCTCATACTAACAATGCAAACATGGTCTCAATCTCCCGGAGGAGTTTCTACTGGTTTAGCCGTTTGGTTGAAGGCCGATGCGGGCACATCATCAGCTGTTGATGGGGCTTATTTAAGTTCTTGGCAAGACCAAAGCGGAAATAGTAAACACGCAACTCAAAGCACGGGCTCTGCCCAGCCGCGATTTAGAAAAGGAATTTTGAATGGAAATGCAGCAATAGAAACTACTTCTGGAACACGATTTTTTAACATTGATTTTTCAGGAATTAGCAATTCTAATTTTACAATAATTACCGTTGTTAAACGAACAAACGCATTGACTAGCCAATACGTGTGTGGGGTACAGCAAGCTTCTCCGGTTGGAATGCATTTGGGGTGGGCGAATGATAATACGTGCCGACTTGGTCAAGGAGCTTCCACCATTAATAAAGCCTCAACAACGTTCAGTTCAGGTAGCGAAACCCCACGAGTTCTTATTGCCGAATCGAGCAGTACTGGGGGAAGAACAGTTTCTGAATATTTGAATGGTGTATTAAGTTCTTCGACAGACGCTTCGGCTGCAAACTTTTCTATTTCTGCAAATACAGGGGCAATTGGTAGGGGTTATTCAACCTCGGGGTTTTCTGGTTACATAGGAGAGGTTATTGTGTACAGCCGAATACTCACCTCATTAGAAAGACAGCAAATATTAACTTATTTGTCAATTAAGTATGGTCACTCTTTAACTGATTCAGACCACTTGTATTTTAGTGGAGCCGGTTATGATAATGACCTTGTTGGAATTGGAGTGAGCACAAGTCAAGGGTTATCCAAGATTTCATCTAGAAGTGCTAATTCAGATGGCATGATTGAGTTATCCAGCACAAATCTTACGAACGGAACTTATGTTGTGGTTGGAAATAACAACGGATCAACAACATTTTCGGCTGCCGGCCCGTCAGGTAATTGTGGAATTTCAACTTTGTTAGGAAGAAGATGGAAAGCCACCGTTACCGGCGGTGTTTCTACGGTTGATTTGAAATTTGCATTAAGTGGATTAACGTATAATGCCAATGACATCTGTCTTGTTGTAGATCCTGAAGCAAATGGTTTTTCCGACGAAGCTCCCATTAGCGGGGTTATAAGTAATGATAGTATTCAATTTTCAAGTGTGCGTTTAGCAAACGGAGCTCTGTTCACATTAGCTGAAGGAACTCACAGGTATTATGCTGTTACAAGCGGAGTAACTTCGGGTGCAATTTGGTCAGTCTCTCCTACAGGAACGGGGGGCACTATTTCATTATCTTGTGGAAAAGCAGCTTTGGTGGTAAACGCGGGAGTAAATGTTATTGCTGACAACAATGTATTTTGCAATGGTTTAAACATACGACCAGGCGCCTCTTTTGCCCAAGGAAATTTTTTGCTCAGCAGCACTGGGGATATTAATGCAGACGGCACGTATACCGCTACAAGCGGTGCAGCCAATCTAACCTTAAATGGCAAATATCCTCAGCAGCTTCGTGGAACACAACAAATTCAAGTTCAAGGACTGACCATTTCAAACTCAAACGGTGTGTCTATTAATTCACCAGGAGTAAATGCGCACAAAGTGGTCCAGATTAATAGTGGAACGTTAAGTACAAATGGAAAACTAACATTGGTGAGCAATGCGACGAGCACGGGAAGTATTGGCCCATTAACCACGGGTGATTTGACTGGCAATGTGACCATTCAAAGACGGCATGTTGCCACTTCAACAGGATGGTTAAATCTATGTGCACCCGTGCAGAATAAAACAATCAACGATTGGAATGACGATTTAGTAACTACGGGTTTTTCGGGCTCAGATTACCCAGCAGTTATGTTTAATAGCGTTCAATATTATTTAGAGTGGGTTGCCGGTGGAATTAATGCGGGTTTTGCGGGAGTTGGAAGCGTGAATGAATCCATTGTAAACGGAAGAGGCTATTTCATTTATGTGTCGGCAGGAACGTATAATATTGATGTAGATGGGGCCATTTTCAAAGGCAATCAGACTATCCCGGTGACATACACGAATACATCAAACCCAGCAGCAGATGGAAGAAATTTAGTTGCTAATCCTTACCCTTCTGCTATAAATTGGGACGCAACAGGGTGGACAAAGACGAATATGAACAACGCTGTATATGTTTGGAATGCTGCATTGGGTCAATATGCCAGTTACGTAAATGGAGTAAGCACCTATGGCGGTAGCCCAATTATTCCGAGTAGTCAGGCCTTTTATGTCATTGCAAACGCGGCCTCTCCTCAACTGATTGCAACCGAATCTGTAAAGACATCAACAGAAGGAACCTTCAAATCAAACACAGAGGTGGCGAGGATTCAAATTACAAATGGAGTAGTTGAAGACGAAACCATTCTTGTTTTTGATGAAATAGATGATTTTAGATTTGATGGTCAACGCGATGCCCTTAAGATGCGATCTCCATTGAATACTGTTCCTGTATTAGCTACGGTTGACGCACAAGGGAACGAATACGCTATCAATAGAATAAACGCTCAAAACGATCAAGAAATCTATGTTATAGCCTATGCTCAACTTGGTGGCGCCTATGACTTGAATTTTGAAGGTTTTGCGTCTGGTTGGGAATTGTATGATTTGGTTACAGGCACATCATATTCCATTGGAAATAAGCCAATCCATATAGATTTAACGATGAGTAAGATTGATGAGCCTCGTTTTGTTATTCGTAAAAGTGGCGCTCTGAATATACAACTTGAAGAAAGTGTAAGCGCAAATTATCAAGACGGCGTACTAACCCTTTTCGGAAGTTTTGATGATGAAGAAAAATATCAAATATCCATTTATAACGTATCTGGTCAGCTGGTTGATTCAATAACACGCGTGGCAAGCATGAATAAACTGAATACAACCACTGCGGTTGCGAAAGGAGTTTATTTCGTGCAAATTGTTAATAACAAGAAAGAAATTGTAGGAACTAAATTTATCTATTAATGTAGAGAAAGATGTTAGGGTAGAGAGGGGGTCGCTCGGAAGAGGTGGCCCCTTTTCATTTAGAAGCCTTTTGAAACGTCGATTAGAAATTTTTTTCCAATAGTTTTGCGACCTATGAGAATAGGGTATCTCATTTCTTTTCGAATGGAAAAAGAAATTTCTGAACGTATTTTTTTTCCTTTGATGAGAATTAAGGTTCTAACGCAAAAGCGTTCTTCAGTTTGTCCGAATGAGTTTTTAATCGTTCTTTTTTGAAATTTTTCAAATGAATACAAAAGGGTTTGATGGCCCCAGTTCAGAGTCACGTTTAACACCTGTTTCGCCCCGACTTGGGTCAATTCAATTTTCTCGCAGTGTACAGCAGTTCTGAAAGCTCCAGTATCAATTTTTGCAGGAATATTGAAGCCGTGTAGCTCGGGTAAATCAATATGAATTTTCCGACCAATGATTTCCATTAGTTTCCAGATAGCTGCGCTTTAACTATTTCAGATACGAGCTTACCGTCTGCCTTTCCCGCAAAGTGTTTTGACGCCACCCCCATTACTTTCCCCAATTCACCTGGACCAGACGCGCCCACTTGTGAAATGATAGACCGCACCTCCACTTCTATCTCTTCTTTAGTTAGCTGTTTTGGAAGATAGGCGGCTATAACATCTGCTTGTTTTTGTTCTTCTTCAAGCAGGTCGGCTCTATTTTGAGTTTTATAGATTTCTATGGACTCTTGTCTTTGCTTAAATAGTTTAGTGAGGATTTGGATGGATTTTGAATCATCTACTGCACCGTCGCCACCCTCTTTGGTCATTTCCAATAAGAGTTTGCTTTTAATATCTCTAAGGGCCATCAACTTATCTTTTTGACCTGATTTCATAGCCGATTTTATATCTTCATTTATTTGTTCTTGAATGCTCATGACTTTTTTTTTCGAAATTAAGCAGAGTCAGAGGTTTTCAATATACAAGTGCTGATAAATTTCTTTTTTCACGGAGAATTGACGTAATATCTTTGACCGAACGAATATTCGGTTATGGCAAAACAAATAAGTAGAAGACAGAAAGTGGTAAACACCACTCTAAAACTAATTGCAGGCGGCGGCTTTCACGCATCACCAATGTCTGAAGTGGCCAACCTGTCTAAGGTAGCTGTTGGTACAATATACCATCACTTTCCAAGTAAGGAGGCGCTATTTGATGCTGTTCATTTAGAAACATGCACAGAAATGGCGAAAATATGCAATGAATTATATTCCAATAAAACCTTGAAGCCAATTTCTAAATTGAGCTTGATGTGGACCGAACTATACGGATATCTGAGCACAGAACCCCAACGATTTCATGCTTTAATACAATACAGAAATACACCACCAAGCATGGATAATACTGAATTTGAGGGAGCCCTAACTGCAATAAAGGAAATCATTAAAGAAGGGCAAAAGCTAGGAAAATTCAGCAAAATTCATGTAAGTGTGTTATTTGAAATGTGGATATCGAGCGTGCTATCTGCCGTGCGAATGAAGGTTGTTCAAAAAAGAAAGATGAACTCCAATGAGATTAAAGAATTGGCAGATCAGGCAGTAGCACTTGTTAAAAAGTAAAGAAAATGGGAACGAAGCAGAAAACACTTAAAGAAAAAATAATTTTTAGCGGGGTTGGGCTTCATACAGGAGAACCTGTAGAGCTGACAATTTTGCCTGCACCAGAAAACCACGGTTACAAGTTTCAGAGAATTGATCTCGATGGTCAACCTGTGATTGATGCTGATTGTGATCGTGTGGTAAGCACCCAGAGGGGAACTACACTTGAGCAAAACGGCGCAAAAGTGTATACCACAGAACACGTTTTGGCCGCGCTATATGGTTGCAAAGTGGATAATGCGCTGCTTCAGCTTACAGGCCCGGAAATGCCTATCATGGATGGAAGTTCGGGTCCATTTGTAGCAGAAATTTTACGTGTAGGAAGACAAGAGCAAAGCGCAGATAGAAAATACATTGACCTGGATGAAAACATAGCGTTTGAAGATGCTGAAAAGGGAGTTGAATTTTTAGCTGTACCCACAGCAGGAAAGGAGTATAGAATTACCGTAATGGTTGATTATAATTCACCAATTTTAGGTACGCAGCACGCTTCAATGTACCAACTAAGTGATTTTACAACAGAGATCGCGCAATGCAGAACCTTTGTTTTTTTTAGAGAATTGGAGTACCTAGCTAAGAATGGTTTAATCAAGGGTGGAAGCTTGGATAATGCAATTGTTATGGTTGACAGCGACTATTCTGAAGAACACATTAAGAACATCATGCGCGCACTGGGTAGAGAAGATTTGGATGTTAAGATTGAGGGTGTAGGTGTGTTGAATACAATAAAGCTTAAGTTTGAAAACGAGCCTGCACGGCACAAACTACTTGATATAGTTGGTGACTTAGCATTAACTGGTAAATTTTTAAGAGGCCACATTTTAGCCGCAAGACCAGGTCATTCTGGGAATGTTGCATTCGCTAAAGTTCTTAAAAAATGGGATAAGGACAGAAATTCAATTCGAAAATTTGATTTGTCTCAAACGGTTTATGACATCAATGATATCACGGCTATGTTGCCACATCGATATCCATTTTTATTGGTAGACCGCATTGTTTCAATGGATGAGGAGTCAATTGTTGGTGTGAAAAACGTGACCATGAATGAGCAGTTTTTTCAAGGTCACTTCCCAAATAATCCCGTGATGCCGGGTGTTTTACAAATTGAAGCAATGGCTCAAGTAGGTGGAATTTTCGCCTTAAGTAAAGTTGAAGACCCAGAGCTTTACAGCACGTATTTCATGAAAATAGACGGAGTTAAGTTTAAGCAAAAGGTACTTCCTGGAGACACTCTTGTTTTTCGACTTCAATTGGAGTCGCCAATTCGAAGAGGGTTGGTGAACATGAAGGGAGTGGCCTACGTAAATGGTAAAGAGGTCATGGAAGCAACAATGTTGGCACAGGTTGTTAAAGATAAAGTTGTAGCAAACAAAGAAATTACACAGGCATGATAAGTCCGTTAGCACAGGTAGATTCAAAAGCTCAAATAGGTAAGAACGTAGAGATTGGACCGTTTACAACCATTTCGGGAAATGTAGTTATTGGTGACGGCACATGGATAGGTCCGAATGTAACAATTATGGATGGGGCAAGAATTGGAAATGGGTGCCGCATTTTTCCTGGAGCTGTAATTTCCGCCATACCGCAAGACTTGAAGTTTGATGGAGAAGAGACAACTGTTGAAATTGGCGAAAACACAACCATTCGTGAGTGCTGCACATTGAATAGAGGAACGAAAGACCGCATGACTACAAAGGTTGGAAGCAATTGTCTTTTGATGGCATATGTTCATTTGGCGCATGACGCGTTTGTAGGAGATAATTGTGTTATTGCCAACTCAGCCAATATCGCAGGTCATGTTACTATTGGTAATTGGGTGGTTATTGAGGGTGTTGTTGCAATTCAGCAGTTTATTGAAGTGGGTGACCATGCATTTGTTGCCGGCGGGTCATTGGTAAGAAAGAACGTTCCTCCTTTCATTAAGGTGGCAAGAGAACCACTGAGTTATATTGGTGTAAACAGCATAGGTCTGAGAAGACGGGGTTTTTCTGATGATCAAGTAAGACAACTTGAAGACATGTATAGAACACTGTTTGTTTACAACAAGAATCAAGCTCAAGGTGTTGTTGAAATTGAAAAAATGGTCGATACTGTAGAAAAAAAACAGGTCTTAGACTTTATTTCTCGATCGGAAAAGGGTATTGTAAAAGGCGCTCAAACAACATGATTCAATGCAAATTGAACTAGAGGACATAGGAAAAAAGTTCGGAAAGGGATTCGTTTTTAGACATGTAAATAAACAAATTGAATCGGGTTCTCGCCTTGGAATTGTAGGTCCGAATGGTTCGGGGAAATCAACTCTGCTTCAAATCATTGCCGGTCTACAAATTGCATCAGAAGGGTTGATTCATAGGCAGGTGGAAGAAAAAATATTGTACAAGCATATTTCATTTTGCTCTCCGGCTCTTGGGCTCTATGAAGACTTTACATTGCAAGAGCATGTTCGATTTTATTCAGATTTAAAACCCTTATCCGTCACTATTGATGAGTGTATGGAGTTGATGCATTTAGAAAATCAGAGGAATAAAAAAATCAAGCATTTTTCGAGTGGTATGAAACAGCGGGTTAAATTAGGACTGGCTATATACGCAAAGACAGACGCTTTATTTTTAGATGAACCCTGTTCTCATTTAGATAAAAAAAGTGAAGAGTGGTATGCGAACGCCTTGG